>CAYTZS010000008.1:0-56126 GCA_964442355.1 uncultured Saprospiraceae bacterium
AGTGGGCTTGGCGGCGCTTGAGCACCAATGCGCCCATCAGCGCAGCGCAGCCAGCAGAAATGTGTACCACAGTTCCTCCTGCGAAGTCGAGCACACCTAGTTTGAACAGGAAGCCATCAGGATGCCAAGTCCAATGCGCCAACGGTGCATACACCAGCAAGCTGAACAGTGCTATAAATATGATGTATGACGTGAATCGGATGCGCTCCGCAACGGCACCAACCACCAGGCCTGGCGTGATGATGGCGAACATAAGCTGGAAGAATGCAAACAGTGACTTTGGGATGGTTGGCGCAAGGCTCCACGGCTCACCGGAGTTTACGCCCTTAAAAAACAGGAAAGTGGTGGGGTCTCCAATGAAACCACCGATGCTGTCGCCAAAAGCTAGGCTGAAGCCCACAGCAATCCACATCACGCTAACGATGCCCGCCGCTACCACGCTTTTTATCATGGTAGAAATGACGTTCTTGCGGTGAACCATACCACCGTAGAAAAAGGCGAGGCCGGGCGTCATCAGAAAGACAAGGGCAGTTGCTACCAGAATCCAAGTGGTGTCGGCAGCATTGTACTTGTCGGTACCAGCGAAATCGGGAGCGGCAGGCACGAAGATGGAAGCCAGTGCCAGCAAAGCCAACAGGATAAACGGGGCTGCTTGTTTGGTTGTCAATCTTTTCATAAAAACTTGTTTTTCGATGATTTGAACAAAAATGAGTGGCTCTTCCGGCATGACACATCATGCTCGGCTGAGGAAGATTTTCCGGCAAAAATTTGGCTTGTACCTGTTAGGAAGGAATTTGGTGGAATGGCCGTTATCTGGTAAGAACAGTGCAAAGATATGTCCACGACTACGCTCCTGCCACCCTGCCCTGCCCAAGTGCTTAGGAGTCGAGGCCCATACTGTATGATTTTTAACCAAATGAAAAATCGGAGGCTCACTTTTTAAGCGAAGCGGGCGTTTACCAAAACAATGTTCCGAATTGTGTTTTTCAGTTTTGAAAGATTGACAAGGAACCGCCCTTTTTCTTGCCATCAATCAAGGAGCCTCGGAATCTTGTTGAAGAAAAATCAAGCGGGCACAGAATTTTTGAAAAAAATTAAATCCAGCGTATTGCATGGTGTCAAACTAACACCTACATTTGCCCCTGTAATGACGAAGCACTTCTTTACATATCCTACTTCTACTCCGAGCATGCCTGCGCACATGCCGCAGCCTCGTCGTGCGTTCCGTCCGCGCCCGTAAGGGCAAATCAATTACATATCACCACCACGGGTGGGGATTCCTTTCCCACCAAGCCTTTCCAGGTAAGCAACAAGTTTTTTATTCGGTTGATAAGCGCTGATGCAGTTGAGTCATAAACCTTGATAAACTTCATCAACCCTGGTCAACCCCAAAGAAAGCTCACAAAATGAATCTTCAAGTTCATATCGCCGCAGCGGCCCATGCTGGTTATGCGGAAGAAATCTGCTCCCTGCTCGAAGTCTCGGCCCAGCAACGGGGCACCGGTATCGCCCGCCGGTCGCCCGACTACATCCGGCGGAAAATTGAATCAGGCAACGCCATCATCGCCCTGACGGACGACGGCCAACTCGCCGGGTTCTGCTACATCGAAATCTGGAGCCACGGCAAGTACGTCGCCAATTCCGGCCTCGTCGTGGCCCACGAGTTCCGGCAAAACGGGCTCGCCAAAACCATCAAGCGCCAAGCCTTCAACCTCGCACGGGACAAGTACCCGGCGGCCCGTGTCTTCGGCATCACCACCAGCCTCGCCGTGATGAAAATCAACTCCGAGCTCGGTTACAAGCCCGTCACCTTCTCCGAACTCACGCAGGATGACGACTTTTGGAAAGGCTGCCAGAGCTGCCCCAACTACGACATCCTCCAGCGCTGCGGCCACCGAATGTGCCTTTGCACGGGCATGTTGGCACCGAGTAAAATCGAAGAAATGGGCGAAGAGCATGGCTTTAGCTTGGTGGAAATGATTCTGAAAAACGACGACAAAAACTTGCAAGCACCGGAAGCGGTAGCGGCATAACTTCCAACTTCTATGAAAATCACCCTAGCATACTCAGGCGGCCTCGACACCTCCTTTTGCATCAAATACCTGACCGAGCAGGGCCATGAGCTCCACTGCGTGACGGTGGACACGGGCGGCTTCTTGCCCGCCGACATCGAGGCGATGGAGGCAAAGGCGTTCACGCTCGGCGCTGTCAGTTTCCACTGTGTGGACGCTGTGCAGGACTACTACGAGCAGTGCATCCGCTACCTCGTTTTTGGGAACGTGCTGCGCAACAACACCTATCCACTGTCCGTCAGCGCCGAGCGGATGTTCCAAGCGGTGGCCATTGCAAAGCAAGCACAACTGATTGGCAGCCAGGCGATTGCACACGGCAGCACGGGTGCGGGGAATGACCAGGTGCGCTTCGATTTGGCGTTTTCGGTGCTTTGCCCGGAGATGGAAATCATCACGCCCATCCGCGACCACCGCTTTTCACGGGAGGAAGAAGTGGCGTTTTTATCCAACCACGGCTTCGAGTGGACGCAGCAAAGAGCCAAGTACAGCATCAACCCCGGCATCTGGGGCACCAGCGTGGGTGGTGCGGAGACGCTGACCTCGCATTTGCCCCTGCCAGAAAGCGCTTGGCCAACGCAATTGACTGAAAATGAGCCGATTGACATTAGCTTAGCTTTTGAAAAAGGAGAATTGATTGGTGTGAACGAACATGTTTTTGAGCATCCCGTAGAGGCTATTCAAGCCTTGCAAAGCCTCGCCGCACCCTACGCCATTGGGCGGGACACGCATGTTGGCGACACTATCATCGGCATAAAAGGCCGTGTCGGTTTTGAGGCGGCAGCCCCGCTCATCATCATCAAGGCGCACCACCTGCTCGAAAAGCACACCCTCGTCAAATGGCAGCAATACTGGAAGGAGCAATTGGCCAACTGGTACGGCATGATGCTCCACGAGGCACTTTTCCTCGACCCCGTGATGCGTAACATCGAAGCGTTCCTGACCTCCACACAGGAGAACGTGACAGGCGAGGTCTTCGTCAAACTCCTACCCTATCGTTTTGAATTACAAGGAGTTACGTCCGATTTCGACCTGATGCAGAGCGAGGCGGGCAAGTACGGCGAGATGAACAACGGCTGGTCGGGCGAGGACGTGAAGGGGTTCACGAAGATATTGGGGAATCAGTTGAAAATTCAAAGGTTGATGAAGGTTGATGCGGTTGGTAAGGGTTGATAAAAACCCTGCACCAATATCAACCCTCATCAACTTTTATCAACCCTTATCAACACATGATTAGAGTCGGCATCATCGGCGGAGCAGGCTATACGGCGGGCGAACTCATCCGCCTCCTGCTGTACCACCCGGCGGCGGAAATCGCCTTCGTGCAGAGCCGCAGCTCGGCAGGCAAGCCCGTGTCCAGCGTCCACGACGACCTCGTGGGGGACTGCGACCTGCACTTCTGCGCCGATATACCAGCCGAGCCGGATGTATTGTTCCTCTGCTCCGGCCACGGCGAGTCAAGGGCGTTTTTGGAGAAAAACCAGTTCTCCAACTCGTTGAAAATCATAGACTTGAGCCATGATTTCCGGCTCCAGCGCCCCGGCAACGACTTCGTTTACGGCCTACCGGAACTGAACCGTCCAGCTATTTGCGGAGCGCAAAAAATCGCCAACCCCGGTTGCTTCGCAACAGCCATCCAGTTGGCGCTGCTGCCGCTGGCTGCCGAGGGAATGCTGAACGACGAGGTACACGTCCACGCCATCACCGGCTCCACAGGGGCAGGGCAGCAGCCAACGGACACGACGCATTTCAGCTACCGGGCAAACAACCTGAGCATTTACAAGCCTTTCGGCCACCAGCACCTCGGCGAAATCGGGCAGAGCCTGCGACAATTGCAACCAGGTTTTGGCCACGCCGTGAACTTCTTGCCCGTCCGAGGCGACTTCACGAGGGGCATTTTCGCCAGTGCGTACACCCGTTGCGAAGCGACCGAAAAAGAGGTGAAGGAACTGTACAGGGCGTTTTACGCAGCCGCCCCATTTACCAAAATAACCGACGAAAACCCCTCGCTGAAGCAGGTGGTGAACACCAACAAATGCTTGCTCCATTTGGAAAAACATGGCGATAAAATTTTCATAATCAGCATTATAGACAATCTGCTGAAAGGCGCATCAGGGCAGGCGGTTCAGAACATGAACCTACTATTCGGGTTGCCGGAAACAGCGGGTTTAAAATTAAAAGCAACAGCGTTTTAACTGAAATTGAGAAATTATGAAATTGGGCAGCAGCCAACCCCAAATTCCTAATTTCTCAATTTCCTAATTTCCAATTTCACAATGACCCTTTTCGATGTCTATCCCCTTTTCCCCATCGACATTCAGCGCAGCCACGGCTGCCACGTCTATGACCAGCACGGCAGGCGTTACCTCGATTTTTACGGGGGGCACGCCGTTGTTTCCATCGGCCACTCGCACCCGCATTTTTTGAAACGGGTGAAAGACCAGATAGACAAAATTGCATTCTACTCCAATTTCGTGGAAAATGAACTGCGGGAGACACTGGCAGCGAAGCTCGGTGAACTGTCAGGATACGCTGATTATCAACTGTTTATGGTAAACAGCGGGGCAGAAGCCATCGAAAATGCGCTGAAATTGGCGAGCTTCCAGAATGGCCGCACCAAGGTTGTTGCCTTCGGCAAAGGCTTTCATGGGCGCACCGCTGCTGCCGTCAACATCACCGACGATACCAGCATCCAAGCGCCCATCACAACCGGTTTTGAAGTGGAAACCTTGCCATTGAATGATTTAGAAGCCGTTGCGTCTTCCCTTTCGAAAGGCGATGTCTGCGCCGTCGTCGTAGAGGGCATCCAGGGCATCGGCGGCATCAACGTGCCGAGCGACGAGTTCTTAAAGGGACTACAAAACCTTTGCGAAGCCCACGGAACCATCCTCGTTTTGGACGAGATTCAATCGGGTTATGGTCGCAGCGGCAAATTTTTCGCCCACCAGCACACTGGCATCCGACCCGACCTTATCACCATCGCCAAGGGCATGGGCAACGGCTTCCCCATCGGTGGGGTCATCATTTCGCCCAAGTTCAAGGCACGGCACGGGCTGCTCGGCACTACGTTTGGCGGTACGCACATGGCTTGCGCAGCGGCGCTCGGCGTGTTGGAAGTAATTGAAAATGAGCAACTTATCGAGAACGCAGCCAAGCAAGGTGAGCGCCTGAAAGCCGAACTAAATGACTTGGAAGGCATCAAAGAAATCCGGGGCCGTGGCCTGATGATTGGCGTGGAATTCGAGTTCCCGGCAGCGCCGTTCCGAAAGAAATTGATGGAGGAATTTGGCGTTTTCACGGGTTCTTCATCGAACAAAAACACGGTTCGACTGCTGCCGCCGCTTTGCGTGAGCGATGAGGAGGTGGAGGAGTTTTTGGGAGCGTTCAAGGCGTGTTTGGAAGCAACCATCCCGGCTTTGGTTTAAAACTATCAAGATTCAATGCAGCATTTCACCAGCATAAACGACGTCCCCAACCCCGACGCCCTCATCCAACGGGCCTTGGAAATCAAGCGGGCCGTCAACCGTCCGCCGTCAACCGTCAACCGAAAAACTCTCGTTTTGCTGTTCTTCAACCCCAGCCTCCGCACTCGCCTCAGCACCGAGAAGGCGGCGCAGAACCTCGGCATGAACGTCATCGCGATGAACGCCGATGCGGGCTGGAAAATCGAGTTCGAGGATGGCACGGTGATGGACGGCGACAAGGCCGAGCACGTGCGGGAAGCGGCGGGCGTCATCAGCCAGTACGCCGACGTGATTGGCATCCGCTCGTTCCCAACGCTGAAGGACCGGGATTGGGACTACGCCGAGGTCGTCCTGAACCAGTTTAAACAATACGCGACCGTGCCCATCATCAGCCTCGAATCCGCGACGCTGCACCCGCTCCAGTCCCTCGCCGATGCGGTGACGATTGAGGAATTCAAGCCCAAAGCCCGCCCAAAAGTCGTGCTGACCTGGGCGCCACACGTGCGGGCATTGCCGCAGGCGGTGCCCAATTCCTTTGTGGAATGGATGAAAACCCGGGACGTGGAATTCGTCGTGACGCATCCACCGGGCGCAGAATTGGCTCCACAATTCGTTGATAATGTGCAAGTTGAGTATGACCAGCAGCGGGCGTTCGAGGGCGCAGACTTCATTTACGCCAAAAACTGGTCGTCGTACACGGACTACGGCCAAATCATTTCCCCGAAAGAAAACTGGATGGTGACGCCCGAAAAAATGGTGCTGACGAACAATGCCCACTTCATGCACTGCCTTCCCGTCCGCCGCAACGTGGTGGTGGCCGATGCCGTGCTGGATGACCCTCGCTGCTTGATTTTCGAGCAGGCGAAGAACCGAGAGTTTGCGGCGCAGGCAGTGTTGGAGGGAATTATGAAATTGAGAAATTAAGAAATTGTGGAACAACTAACAGTTCTCAAAATCGGCGGTAAACTACTCGACGACCAGACCCAACTCAGCTCGGCGCTTTCGGCATTCGCAAACATCGAAGGCCCGAAAATCCTCGTCCACGGCGGCGGCAAAAAAGGTAGTGAAATCAGCCGGAGGCTCGGCATCGAACCGCAGATGGTGGATGGTCGCCGCATCACCGACGCTGCCACCTTGGAGGTGGTGACGATGGTTTATGCTGGGCTGCTGAACAAGACGGTTGTTGCCAAATTGCAGGCGCTGGGTTGCAACGCAATCGGCCTGAGCGGGGCAGACGGGAACGCCATTTTATCGAAGAAAAGGGGCGCTGGCGTAATAGATTACGGCTTCGTCGGCGATGTCGAAACCGTGAACAACACTTTGATAATCAGTTTTTTAGAAAACAACCTGACGCCCGTCGTCAGCCCCATCACGCACGATGGGCAAGGCCAATTGCTCAACACCAATGCCGACACCATCGCCCGGATGCTGGCCGTTTCGCTGGCGCAAAATTTTGAGGTGACGTTGAAGTTTTGCTTCGAGAAAAACGGCGTCCTGCTCGATCCCTCGGACGATGCTTCGGTGGTGCATTCACTCGATTTAGTGGCTTATGAGCAGCACAAAAAAACGGGCGTCATCAGCGAAGGAATGCTGCCGAAATTGGACAATGCATTTGCCGCAAAAAACGGCGGCGTGGGGGAGGTTTGGGTGTGCGGATTAAATGGGATTTCTGAACAAAAAGGAACTCAAATTTTACAGCCAAATTGATAAAAACTGAAGCCATCAACCTGCTCAAGCAGCTCATCGCCATCCCCTCGTTTTCAAGGGAGGAAGCGGTGACTGCGGAGCTTTTGGCGGCTTTTTTTCATCAAAAAAACATACCCACGCAGCGCACAGGCAACAACGTCTGGGCCAAGTCGAAGCACTGGCAAGCCGCCCGCCCTACCCTGCTGCTCTGCTCCCACCACGATACCGTTCGGCCTGTAGCTGGCTGGCAGCGTGACCCCTTCCACCCAATGGTCGAAGATGGCAAAATCTACGGCCTCGGCAGCAACGACGCAGGGGCTTCGCTGGTAGCTTTAGCATCGGTTTTCGCCCATTTTTACGAAGTGAAAAACCTTCCTTGGAACTTGATTTTTCTCGGCGCAGCCGAGGAGGAAGTGTCTGGCAATCAAGGTGTTGCGATGGTGATACCAGAACTTGGAAAGGTGGACGTAGGCATCGTTGGCGAGCCGACGGGGATGCAGATGGCTGTCGCCGAAAAAGGTCTGCTTGTGGTGGATGCCACTGCCCACGGCAAGGCTGGACACGCTGCCCGTGAGGAGGGCGAGAACGCCATTTACACCGCCTTGCAGGACATCGATTTTTTGAAAAACTTTCAGGATGAAAAGACCTCCGACCTGCTCGGCCCGGTGAAAATGACGGTGACGCAAATCGAGGCGGGCACGCAGCACAACGTCGTGCCGGACACCTGCCGCTTCGTGGTGGACATCCGCACGAACGAGCAATACACGAACGAGGAGGTGTTCGCCATTTTGCAAACAAACCTCCGCTCCGAGTTGCGGGCACGCTCCTTCCTCCTCAATTCATCGAGCATCCCCCTCAACCACCCGCTGGTGCAACGGGGCAAGGTATTGGGGTTGAGAAGCTACGGCTCCCCTACCCTCTCCGATTCAGCACTGATGCCCTTCCCGACTTTGAAAATCGGGCCGGGGGAAAGTCAGCGGTCGCACACGGCAGATGAGTTTGTTTACCTTCGGGAAATCGAGGAGGGTATCGAAACGTATTTGAAATTAATTGAAATTGGAAATTAGGAAATTGGAAGTCGTGCCAATTTCTCAATTTCCAATTTCCCAATTTCCATCATGAAACTCTGGTCTAACACACAGACTATCAACGATTTAGTCGAAAGATTCACCATCGGACAGGACAACGTCCTCGACCTGCGGCTGGCCCGTTTCGACGTGCTGGGCACCTTGGAGCACATCCAAATGCTGGCCTCCATCGGACTACTGACAGTGGAAGAACTAGCCGTTTTGCAGCCTGCCCTTCGGGCAATCTTGGGGCAAATCGAGGCGGGCGAATTCACCATCGAACCGGGAGTGGAAGACGTGCATTCGCAGGTGGAACTGCTGCTCACCCGCTCGCTCGGCGACGTGGGCAAGAAAATCCATGCTGGCCGCAGCCGCAACGACCAAGTGCTGGTGGACTTGCGCCTGTTCTTCCGCTCCGAAATTCAGGAAGTGACGGGGCTGGTCGGCGAGCTGTTCGAAGTGCTGATGGCACAGGCGGCGGCCCATGAGGACGTGCCCATGCCTGGCTACACGCACACGCAAGTGGCGATGGTCTCGTCGTTTGGGTTGTGGTTCAGCGCCTACGCCGAGTCGCTGGTGGACGACCTGCGGCTGTGGCAATCCGTTTTCGAAATCATCAACCAAAACCCGCTCGGCTCGGCAGCTGGGTACGGCAGCAGCTTTCCGCTCGACCGTCGCATGACGACCCGGCTGTTGGGATTTAAAGACCTGAATTACAACGTGTTGCATGCGCAAATGGGGCGGGGCAAGTCTGAGCAATTCCTTGGCTTCGCAATGGCCGGGCTGGCGGCCACACTCGGCAAATTCGCCGCCGATGTCTGTCTTTTCAACAGCCAAAACTTCGGTTTTTTGAAACTGCCCGCCGAGTTCACGACGGGCAGCAGCATCATGCCGCACAAGAAAAACCCCGATGTTTTCGAGCTGATTCGGGGCCGTTGCAGCCGTTTGCAGACGCTTCCGCAACAGGTGTCTGCTGTGACCACCAACCTCACGAGCGGCTACCACCGGGACTTTCAGATTTTGAAGGAAACCGTTTTTCCGGCCCTTGATGAGTTGAAGGATTGCCTGCGACTGGCCATTTTGAGCATCCCAAAATTCGAGGTGAATGAGCATATTCTGACCGATGAAAAATACCGTTACCTGTTCACGGTGGAGGTGGTGAACCAACTCGTGCTGGAGGGCGTGCCCTTCCGGGAAGCGTACCGACAAGTTGCGCAGCAAGTGGAAGATGGCAGCTTCGAGTTCAGCGGAGAAATCAGCCACACGCACGAGGGAAGCATCGGCAATCTCTGCCTCGACGACATCCGCCGGAAGTTCAGGGAGGTGCTGGCGGGGTTCGATTTTGAGGGGAGCGTTGGGGTTTCGGAGAAGTTGGCAGGATAGGTTATTTTCGCATTTTCCTCCGTGTCTCTCGGTGTCTCCGTTCCTCTGTGTTAAAATAAACACGGAGGCACAAAGGCACGAAGAGACACGGAGTTTCACAATCTCAACATGCACATCACCCTCCAACGCCTTAACGACGCCGTCCATTTCGAGGCAAAAAACGACGACGGCAACACCATCCACCTTGACGGTAGCCCCGACATCGGCGGCGAAGGCAAGGGCGTCCGGCCCATGCAAGCGCTGCTCATGAGCCTCGCCGGTTGCAGCAGCATGGACGTAGTTTCGCTCTTAAAAAAAATGCGCCAGCCGCTGGAAGACATGCGGGTGGAGGTGAATGGCGAGCGGGTGGATGAAATACCTGCCGTTTTCAAGAAAATCCACATGCAGTTCATTTTGAAGGGCGATTTGGACGAAGAGAAGGCTCGGAAGGCCATCGGCATGTCGGTGGAGAAATACTGTTCGGTGGCAAAGATGCTGGACAAAACGGCGGAGATAACTTGGGACGTGGAAATTGAAAAAGCCGACCAATAGACTGAAAATCAAGCTTTTATGTCAAAACAAAAAATAACGGTGCTTGGATTGGAAATCGTCATCGAACGGTTTGACAGCGAAGACTATATTTCCCTGACCGACATTGCGAAGCAAACGGAACGAAAGCCCGCCGACTCCATTGCCGATTGGCTGAGAAATGCTGCAACGCTCCTTTTCCTTCAGACTTGGGAGTTTTTGCACAATGAGAATTTTAAAGTCGGGCAAATGCACGAGTTTAGAATGGGCGCCGTGGACAATCGGAAATCCATCAACCCGCAACGCTATGTGGAGGAAACAGGTGCCATCGGCTTGATTTCCCGGTCGGGCAGGTACGGCGGCACTTTTGCCCATTCCGACATCGCCACGAATTTTTGCAACTGGCTCAGCCCTGAGTTTCAGGTCTATTTCATCAAAGAATTCAAACGGCTGAAAGAGGAGGAGGCCGAGCGGCTGGGGCTGACCTGGAATCTGAGGCGGGAACTGGCCAAGGCCAACTACCCCATCCACACAGAGGCCGTGCGCACCAACCTCGTGCCGATGATAGATTGGAACACGAAGCGGGAGGGCATGCACTTCGCCAACGAGGCCGACCTGCTGAACCTCGCGGTCTTCGGCACCACAGCCAGACAGTGGCGGGAGGCAAATCCCGATGCCAAGGGCAATATCCGTGACGCTGCGACGGAGCAGGAACTGCAAGTGCTGTCGAACATGGAAAGCGCCAATGCACTGCTGATTGACAATGGCTTCAACAAAGAGGAGCGTTTTGCTATCCTTTCAAAACGAGCTGCCCGGGAATTGGATATTTTGGGGGAGGTGAAAGCTGCGCAACAATTGAAAAAGTTGAAATAACCCATTTTTAATTTGCCCCAAATGGGACAGATTAAAACACAACCTCCTCATTATCAACCTCATAAACCCTTATCAACTTTATCAACCAAAAGAATGAATTTCGAAACCATCGCCATCCGCACCCAGACCGACCGCACCCAGCACCGGGAGCACAGCACCCCCATTTTCCCCACCAGCAGTTTCGTCTTCGACGACGCCGAGCAGATGCGGGCACTCTTCGCCGACGAGCAGGAGGGCAATATTTACAGCCGTTTTACCAACCCCAGTGTGCGGGAGTTCGAGGAGAAAATGGCGCTCCTCGAAGGCGTGGAAGATGCGGTGGCAACGGCGACGGGCATGGCCGCCGTCTTTGCCTCCTTCCTCGCCTTCCTAAAATCGGGCGACCACCTGCTGGCCTCTAAGGCGGTTTTCGGGTCGAGCTACACCATCCTCACGCAGTACCTGCCCAAATGGGGCATCAGCTTCGACTGGCTGCCGACTGACACGTCGAAATGGCAAGAATTGGTGAAACCAAACACCAAAATGCTCTTCCTCGAAACGCCCTCGAACCCTGGCCTCGACGTGATTGACCTCGCCTTCACCGGGCAGTTCTGCAAACACAACTCCTTGATTTTCAATATAGACAACTGCTTTGCAACGCCCTACCTGCAACAGCCCGCCCGGTTCGGGGCCGACCTCATCTCGCACTCCGCCACCAAGTGGATTGACGGGCAAGGCCGGGTGCTCGGCGGCGTGGTGGCGGGCAACAAGGCAATGATTGCCGAGGTGAAAAAACTCTGCCGAAGCACCGGGCCGTCGCTATCACCGTTCAATGCCTGGGTATTATCAAAAAGCCTCGAAACCTTGGCCGTGCGCATGGACCGCCATTGCGAGAACGCCCTGTTGCTTGCGCAATTTTTGGAGCAAAACGGGCAGGTGGCACGGGTCATTTACCCCTTCATCGATTCGCACCCGATGTCAGCCGTTGCGAAGCAACAAATGAAAAAAGGCGGCGGCATTGTCGCTTTCGAAATCAAGGGCGGGTTGGAGCAGGGCCGCCGTTTTCTGAATGCCGTCAAAATGTGCTCGCTCTCCGCCAACCTCGGTGATACCCGCAGCATCGTCACGCACCCGGCTAGCACGACCCACGCCAAACTGACTGAGCAGGCCCGGCAGGACGTGGGCATCACGAACAGTTTGGTGCGGGTGAGCGTGGGTTTAGAGCATATTGACGATATTGTGGCGGATATTGACAATGCCTTGAAAATGAGCGAATTATAGACTTTCCAAGTTTTTAAAACTTGGAAAGTCTTTGCCGTAAACAAACATGGAGAGACAAACAACCTACACCATCCCTGTCGAAATCCCCAGCCTAAAATTCTACCACTCCCCCCACTCCTTCCCGCTAGAAGCTGGCGGCGTTTTGCCGGAACTGACCATCGCTTACCATACTTATGGCCAACTGAACGCCGAGCGGAACAACGTCATCTGGGTCTGCCATGCGCTCACCGCCAATTCCAATGTGGCGGACTGGTGGGCGGGCCTGTTCGGACCAGGCAACGTCTTCGACCCGGAGCGGTATTTCATCGTTTGTGCCAATATCATCGGCTCGTGCTACGGCAGTACGGGGCCTCGTAGCATCAATCCGCAAACGGGGAAGGCGTATGGACTGGACTTCCCTTTAGTGACGATAAGAGACTGGGCAAATGCTCACGATTTGCTCCGAAAACACCTTGATATTCAGGAGATTGCACTCTGCATCGGCGGCTCGTGCGGTGGGCATCAAGTGTTGGAAATGGCTTACCTATTGCGCCAGCGCATCAAAAAAATGGCGCTGCTCGTGACGGGTGCACGGGAGACCGCTTGGGCCATCGCCATCCACGAGGCGCAACGCATGGCCATGCAGGCGGACCCTTCATTTTACGAAGACAAGGACATGGGCGGCGCTGCCGGGATGCGGGCCGCAAGGGGCATGGGATTGGTCACTTACCGAACTTTTGAGGCTTACCAGAGCGGTCAAACAGACACGGACGATAAGTTAAATGACTTAAAATCAGCGGGTTATATCCAACACCAAGGCAAGAAGTTGGAGCAACGGTTTTATGCGCAGTGCTATTGGTTTTTGTCGAAGGCGCTGGATTCGCACAATCTTGGCCGTGATCGGGGCGGGGCAGCGGCGGCATTGGCTGAAATGAACATACCTGCCTTGGTGCTCTCGATTGATTCTGATTTGTTGATACCGCCGAGCGAGCAGCGATTCCTTGCCGAGCACTTGCCGCAGGCAGAATTTGTCATGCTCAACTCAGCTTATGGGCACGATGGGTTTTTGATTGAAACGGAGCGGATTGGAGGGATTTTGCTCGACTTCCTCCAATCGTAAATCGTCATTCGTTAATTCGTAAATTGCAAGGCCGCATCTTTAGTCTCCAGCAGCGAACTTCCCATCAGGTACTCGTCCACCTTGCGGGCACACTCCCGCCCCTCGCTGATAGCCCAGACGACGAGCGACTGCCCACGCCGCATATCGCCTGCGGCAAATACCTTGGAAATCGTGGTCTGGTAGCTGCGCTCCGAGGCCCGCACATTGCCGACGCCCGTCGTCTCCACGCCGAGTTGGTCGAGCAGCCCCTCTTTTTGCGGATAAAGAAAGCCCATCGCCAACAGCGCCAGTTCGCAGGGGATTTCCCGCTCCGAGCCGGGCATTTCGGCGAAGCTCGCCGGGCGGCCATTCTTTGCGCCAGTCCATTGAATATCAACGACTTGCAGCGCTCGCAGTTTGCCGTTTTCATCCCCTAAAAAAGCTTTTGTCAAAATGGCAAACTTCCGCTCGCAGCCCTCCTCGTGCGAGGTGGTGGTCTTGTAAACCATTGGGTAGGTCGGCCAGGGCATGTTCGGGGTGCGCTCCGTTGGCGGCGTCGGCATCAGTTCGAGTTGCGTGACCGAGGCCGCTCCCTGTCGGTTGGAAGTGCCTACGCAGTCGCTGCCCGTGTCGCCGCCGCCGATGACGACGACGTGCCTGCCAGCCGCCAAAATCTCACCCCGTGCCCCGACTGCCAACTGCCAACTGCCGAACTGAGAACTCACCCTTTTATTCTGTTGTTTCAAAAAATCCATCGCAAAATGGACGCCGTCCAGCTCCCGGCCGGGCACGGTCAAGTCCCTTGGAATGGTGGAACCGCCCGCCAGCACGATGGCGTGGAACTCCCGCAGCAGGTCACCGACGGGAACATTTTTACCCACCTCGGCATTGCAACGGAACACGATTCCCTCCTCCTCCATCAGCCGGATGCGACGGTCAACAACCGATTTTTCCAACTTGAAATCGGGGATGCCGTAGCGGAGCAGCCCGCCGGGTGCGTCGTCCCTCTCGAAGACGGTGACCAAGTGGCCAGCGCTGTTGAGTTGGGCAGCCGCAGCCAGTCCCGCTGGGCCGGAGCCGACCACGGCGACCTTTTTGCCCGTTCGTGCAATATGCTGCTTGGCCTGCACATAGCCCCGCTCAAAGGCGATTTCGACGATGTGCCGCTCGATTTCCTCGATGGCCACGGGCGGCTGGTTGATGCCCAACACACAGGCGCTCTCGCAGGGTGCCGGACAGATGCGCCCCGTGAACTCCGGGAAATTGTTCGTGCTGGCGAGTATCTCGTACGCCTCGTCGAACTTGCCCCGATAGACGGCATCGTTGAATTCTGGTATGTCGTTGCCCAGCGGGCAGCCGTTGTGGCAGAACGGGATGCCACAGTCCATGCAGCGACTGGCCTGCTTGTTGAGGTCAGCGGCGCTGTACTGCTGCACGAACTCGCCGTAGTGCTGCAGCCTGTTTTCCACGGCTTCCTTGGCGGGAAGCTGGCGGGTATTTTCTAAGAATCCGGTTGGTTTGCCCATGAATTATCGGGTAGATAAAGTTTAACAACAATTTGGTGACAGTGGTTGGGCGAGTGATTTGGTGGGATTGGAGGTAGGATAAAATTACATGGATTTTTTACTCTTAGTCATCTCTTCTCTCATTCTTTTCCAATAGTTATCGTAATATTCTAACCCTTCTTCGGTGCAATATATTTCAAATTTTGTCGTGTCTTTGAGATTGAAGAACTGCTTATTTTTTACTCCAAAAGCCCGTAAGTATAAACAATTAAATTTTGGGTAATTAACCAACCACCTTTTAGTTTTTCTTTCTCTCAATGTATCCTGAAAGCCATATTTCTCGATAATTCTCCCATAGTCAGATGCGAAAAGTTTATCCCAAAAAATATCCTCTGGAATATAACAAATTTCTGGCATTGATGTATCAAACACTTTATTCTCACCTTCACCTACATGACGTTGGAAATATAGAACCTCGTAGTTAACACCATTTTTTTCAAAGCCATCTGTGTTGAGATTTCTTATTTGCAGGCTTCGGAAACTGAATTTTGACTTAATATCAATATTATCATCGGAAAACACTACTGGAAGATATGAGTTCCTATATTTATCATCTATCATAGAATTTGCATCTTCCAATGACCAACGCTCTACCTTCGTAACTCCCGCATCACTAACTCCTTCCATACAGTTGATGATAAACTGAACACACTTTTCAGGCTCTTTGGCAATTTGCTCTTCCGCAAACCTGATTATACTCCATCCATTCTCAAGTAAAGTTTTTTCTCTTTGCTCGTCACATCCTTTGAAGTGGATTGGAATTAGTGAACCATGATTATTCAAAGTGTAAGGTTCATCAATTTCAATTGCGATTCTTACCCCCTTATCCTCATCTACAACGGCTATGTCTGGTGTAATAGAATTACCTCCAATTTGTATTTGCAGCAAATTTCTTGGAGGGATAGAAAGTTTAGAGTTACAAAAATCAAAGAAAAAGTCCTCCATCACTCCCTTATCTTCTCTGACTTGCAGGTAGCTGTAATTTGATTTTAAATTACCATCAGAACCCAGAAATATAGGATAGTGAGGACATGGTTCTATCTCACTAACTTCACTTTCTACAATGGCTGGAATATCAAGCAGTTGACCATTACTTGGTTCAACCCTTTCTGACAAGCCCAAAAAAGCTAATATCCTATACCATATTGCCATAAAATTTCATTTTTTAGTCATTGAATTTATTCTTCATCACCCGCAAATAATGTTCCCAAACACATCCTACTTTGCCGCCACCTTCTCACCCCTCCCCGCCAGCGCCTTCTTATAATCCTTCGGAAACACCTTCACAAACCGCCCCACCTCACTCTCGAAATCGCTCAAAACGAACCTCGCCACCGTGCTGCCTGTCCCGTCAAAATGGAGTTGCACCAAGCTGCGCAATTCGGCGGCATCGGCCTCACCGAGCGGGTCGAGGTCAATCATTTCGGGGTTGCAGTTTTGGGCGAAATCGCCGGCCACGTCCCAGACATAGGCGATGCCGCCGCTCATGCCCGCCCCGAAATTGCGGCCCGTGCCGCCGAGGATGACCGCCCGGCCCCCCGTCATGTACTCGCAGCCGTGGTCGCCGATGCCCTCCACTACCACGTTTGCACCAGAGTTGCGGACGCAAAAACGCTCGCCCGCCTTGCCCCGGATGAACGCCTCCCCGCTGGTAGCGCCATAAAACGCCACGTTGCCGATGATGCTGTTCTCCTCGGGGGTAAAAGTTGCAGTCTTGTCTGGGTAAACGACGAGCCGTGCGCCGCTCAAGCCCTTTCCGAAATAGTCGTTGGCACCGCCCTCCAGTTCCAGCGTCACGCCACGGGTGTTGAACGCCCCGAAGCTCTGTCCCGCAGTGCCCTTGAACTTGAAATGAATGGTGCCGTCCGGCAAACCTTCCGCCCGGTATTTTTTCGTGATTTCATTCGATAAAATAGCCCCGATGGTTCGGTCGGTGTTTATTACTGGAAACTCAGCAACCACGAGCGTTTTGGCTTCCAATGCAGGTTGCGCAGCAGCCAATAGTTTCCAATCCAAAACATCCGTCAAGCCGTGGTCTTGTTCTTCTTGTTTGTAAAGTCCAACGCTTGAGTCGGCTGGTTCTCGGTAGAGTATTGGCGATAAGTCCAGCCCTTTCACCTTGAAATTAATGGCCAAATTTTCCTCTTTGACTTCCAAAAATTCGGCCTGTCCGACCATTTCTTCCACCGTACGGAATCCCAAATCGGCCATGATTTCCCGCAGTTCCTCGGTGAGGAACTTGAAGAAATTGACCACATGCTCCGGGTCGCCGTTGAAGCGCTTGCGAAGCTCAGGGTCTTGCGTCGCCACGCCGACGGGACAAGTGTTCAGGTGGCATTTCCGCATCAAAATACAGCCCTCCACCACGAGCGCCGCCGTTGCAACGCCCCATTCTTCTGCTCCCAACAAGGCGGCGATGGCGATATCCCGACCCGTTTTCATTTGCCCATCTGCCTGTACGGTGACGCGGCTGCGGAGCTTGTTTTTCACCAAAGTCTGGTGCGTTTCCGCCAAACCGAGTTCCCACGGCAGGCCCGCATGGCGGATGCTGCTCATTGGCGAAGCGCCCGTACCGCCGTCGTGGCCGCTGATGAGGATGACGTCGGCCTTGGCCTTCGCAACGCCTGCTGCAATGGTGCCCACGCCCGCTTTCGACACCAGCTTCACGTTGATGCGGGCGCTGCGGTTGGCATTTTTCAAATCAAAAATCAACTGCGCCAAGTCTTCGATGGAGTAAATATCGTGGTGCGGCGGCGGCGAAATCAGCCCCACGCCCGGCGTCGAATGGCGCACTTTGCCAATCCATTCGTCCACTTTGTGGCCGGGGAGTTGGCCGCCCTCACCGGGCTTTGCGCCTTGTGCCATCTTAATTTGCAGCTCGTCGGCTTCGGTGAGGTAGAGGCTGGTCACGCCGAAGCGACCGGAGGCGACTTGCTTTATTGAGCTACGCAGACTATCGCCGGGACGGATTGGAAAGCCCGACGCAGGAGGGATTGCTAAGCCGACCGAGCTGCCATTCTGCTCACCCTGAGTTCCGTTCGTCTCTCCGGGCTTACCAATCCCTTCGAGCGGGAGGTAGCGCCTTTCATCTTCCCCGCCTTCCCCCGTATTGCTCTTCCCGCCCAGTCGGTTCATCGCCACAGCCAGCGTCGTGTGCGCCTCCCACGAGATGCTGCCGAAGGACATGGCGCCCGTTGCGAAGCGCCGATAAATGCCCTCGGCAGGTTCAACTTCTTCGATGGGAATGGACGGGCGCAGCTTTTTGAACTCGAAAAGGCTGCGCAAGGTGACGGCCCGCTCGCTCTGCTCGTTGATAACTTTTGAGTATTTTTTGAAGGTCGGATAGTCGCCCGTGCGGGTCGAGAGTTGCAGCAGGTGGACGCTGGCGGGGTTCCAGAGGTGCGCCTCGCCCTTGCGTTTCCATTGGTAAATGCCGCCGACGGGCAGGCGGTCCACCGGGATTTCTTTTTTGGAAAAAGCGAGGTAGTGCTTCGCAAGGGTTTCCCGTGCGATTTCGTCGAGACCCATGCCCCCGATGCGGCTGGTGGCCCCGGTGAAATAGGGTTTCACCACGTCGCCGTGCAACCCGATAATCTCGAAAATCTGCGCCCCTTGGTACGATTGCAGCGTGGAAATGCCCATTTTCGAAAAGACTTTGAGCAGCCCCTCGTTCACCGCCTTGATGTAGTTGTACTCCATTTGCCCTTCGGAAAGATGGGTTTCCAGCCTGCCGTTTTTCTTCATGTCCCGGATGGTCGAGAGGGCGAGATAGGGGTTGATGGCCGTGGCCCCGAAGGCCAGCAGCGCTGCGAAATGGTGTACCTCCCAAACGTCGCCGGCCTCCACGACGAGGCCCACTTTGCCCCGCTGCCCCTTGCGGATGAGGTGGTGGTGGATGGCGGCGGTGGCCAGCAGCGACGGGATGGCGGCGTGGGTCGAATCCACCGCCCGGTCTTGCAGCACGAGCACCTGGAAGCCATCGGCAACGGCGTCCTCGGCATAGCGGCAGATGCGGTCGAGCGCCTTTTTCAGGCTGCCCGGTTGGCCGTCGGCACGGAAGTACATCTGGAGGGTTTTCGCCTGAAAATTGCCCGTGTCAATGCTCCGGATTTGCTCCAACTCGCTGTTTTTCAGCACGGGATGCTTGAGCGCCACGGTGTGGCAAACCTCCGGCGTCACCTCCAGCAGGTTGCCGATATTGCCCACGAAGGTGGCCAGCGACATCACCATCCGCTCCCGAATCGGGTCAATCGGCGGGTTGGTCACTTGCGCAAACAACTGCTTGAAATAGCTGCTCAGGTGCTGCGGCTGGTTGCTGAGGACGGCCAGCGGAACGTCCGTGCCCATTGAGCCGATAGGCTCTTTGCCATCAAGCGCCATCGGCGCAATGATTTCCTCCAAATCCTCGCTGGAATAGCCGAACGCCTTCTGGTATTTGAACACCTGCGCCGTTTCGAGGTCGCTGAATGTGACCCGTGGGGGCGGCAGGTTTTCGAGGCGGATTTTATGTTTTTCGAGCCACTCGCCGTAGGGCTGCTGGGCGCAGATTTCGGCTTTCAGTTCCTCGTCGCTGATGATGCGGCCTTTGGACAAATCCACGACGAACATCCGGCCCGCCTTCAAGCGGCCATGCTCTTTCACGAGCTTGGGGTCAACGATGAGCGCCCCGCTCTCGGAGGCCATGATGACCCGGTCGTCGTGCGTGACGGTGTAGCGACTGGGGCGCAGACCATTGCGGTCGAGCGTGGCGCCGATGATGTTTCCGTCGGTAAAGGAGATGGAAGCGGGGCCGTCCCAAGGCTCCATCATCGAGGCGTGAAACTCGTAAAAATCCCGGCGCTGCTTTTCCATGCGGTCGTCGCCGTCCCAGGCTTCGGGGATGAGCATCATCATCACATGCGGCAGCGAGCGCCCGGTGAAGGTGAGCAGCTCAATCATGTTGTCGAGGCAGGCGGAATCGCTGGCGGCCTCGTCCACGATGGGCAGCAGCATGTCCATTTCCTCTTTGGAGAAATAGGGCGACTGGAAGCCTTTCTCGCTCGTGCGCAGCCAGTTGAGGTTGCCCTGCAAAGTGTTGATTTCGCCGTTGTGGGCGATGAAACGGAAAGGTTGCGCCAGTTTCCAAGAAGGAAAAGTGTTCGTTGCGAAGCGACTATGCACGAGGCCGAAGGCGCTGACGAGCCGCTTGTCGCTGAGGTCTGGGAAATATTGGCGCACTTGGTGGCTGGTGAGCTGCCCTTTATAGACCACGATTTTATGCGACAGCGAGGCGATGTAGAAGCCGATATTGTCCTTCGGTACGGTGTCCTTGGCGAGGTGCGTCGAGTAGTTGCGCAGCACGAACAGCTTGCGCTCGAAGTCCTCTGGCGTGGCAATGCTGTCGGGTCGGGCAACGAAAACTTGCTCGATTTCCGGCTCAACCGAAAGTGCCGTTGGGCCGATTCCGTCCGTGTTTACAGGCACTTTGCGCCAGCAAAGCACCTCCAAGCCCAGCCGCTCGGCAGCGCGGGTGAAGATGTCCCGGCACTCTTCTCGCAACCTGATTTCCTTCGGGAAAAAGACCATACCGACGCCGTACTTGCCGTAAGTAGGTAAGTACGTACTTAGCTTTTGGCATTCCTCGAAAAAGAACTCGTGCGGGGTCTGGAGGAGGATGCCCGCCCCGTCGCCCGTGTTTTCCTCGCAGCCGCAAGCGCCGCGGTGCTCCATGTTCTCCAAGACCGTCAGCGCGTCGCTCACGGTTTGGTGGTTCTTGTTGCCTTTGAGGTTGGCCACGAAGCCGATGCCACAGGCATCGTGCTCGAATTTGGAATCGTACAGACCGAAACTTTTCATACGCAGGTGTTTAGGTTTTACTGGTTAGGTCTGTAATCTCAAAATCACGCTACCTCCACCGGCTGATTCTCCGGCCTCAAACTCCGCACCGCCTTCCCTGCCTGCCACATCTCGCTTTCCCTAAGTTCGGTCAGTTCCACCTCCAGTTTCTCCCGGTAATCGGGCTGGCTATTAGAGGAAATGGACTTGGTAGCCTCTTTGCCTTCGGCAACGCTGGTGTAGAGTTCGTTGAAAACGGGCAGGGTGGCGTCCCGGAATTTCTTCCACCAATCCAACGCGCCACGCTGGGCGGTGGTGGAGCAGTTGGCATACATCCAGTCCATGCCGTTCTCCGCGACGAGGGGCATGAGCGACTGGGTGAGTTCTTCCACCGTCTCGTTGAACGCCTCGCTGGGCGAGTGCCCACGCTGGCGCAGCACCTCGTATTGCGCAGCGAAAATGCCCTGAATAGCACCCATGAGCGTACCCCGCTCGCCCGTCAGGTCGGAGTAAACTTCCTTCTTGAAATCGGTCTCGAACAGGTAGCCACTGCCAACGGCAATGCCGAGTGCGATGGCTCGTTCCCAAGCCCGTCCCGTGGCGTCCTGGTGGATGGCGTAGCTGCTGTTCAGCCCCCGGCCTTGCAGGAACATCCGGCGTAGCGAAGTGCCGCTGCCCTTTGGGGCCACGAGGATCACGTCCACGTCCGACGGCGGCACGATGCCCGTCTGGTCGTTGTAGGTGATGCCGAAGCCGTGCGAAAAGTAGAGCGCCTTGCCCGGCGTGAGGTGCTTTTGCACCGTGGGCCAAAGGGCGATTTGCGCCGCATCGCTGAGCAGGTAGCAAATGATGGTGCCCCGCTGGAGCGCCTCTTCGATTTCGAAAAGGGTCTCGCCCGGCACGAAGCCGTCCCGGACGGCCTTGTCCCAGGTCTTCGAGTCCCGGCGCTGCCCGACGATGACGTTGATGCCGTTGTCGAGCTGGTTGAGCGCCTGGCCGGGGCCTTGCACACCGTAGCCGATGACGGCGACGGTTTCGTTGCGGAGGACTTCCTGCGCTTTTTCGAGGGGGAATTCTTCCCGGGTGACGACGTTTTCTACCGTGCCGCCGAAATTCAATTTAGCCATTTTAGTTGTTTTAAGTTGTTGATTGTCAATTTATTATTGATTTGTCATTGCCGTAGGCAATCTGTCCACACCGCTCGAGTGCGCCGCTTTTGTCATCGCCGAAGGCGACCCGCAACGTCATGCGTGGTGTCGCAGTTTGCCTTCGGCAATGACAAAAGCGGCGAGTACCGTGACATTGCGGTTTCCCTTCGGGAATGACAAAAAAGTCACATCGAAAACACCTTCTCCCCCTCGTTCAAAAACTCATTCTCCGCTGCCTCCTCGCTCGGTTGCATTTCCTCGAACTCCCGCAACCGCTCATGAAAACTATGGCTGCCCTTGATAATCGCCACCCGTGCGCTGCGCACAAACTCAATCAGCCCGTAGGGTTCGAGGGCGTGTAGCAGCCCGTCCGTTTCCTCCCGATGCCCGGTCGTCTCGAACACGGTGTAGTCCTTGCGGATGACCACTGCCCGTGCGCCGTGCTCCCGCAGCAGCCGCTCGACTTTTACCTTCTCTGCGATTTCGTCGGTGGGTACTTTGTACAGCGCCAGTTCCTGCCAGATGACCTCTTCGTTGGTGCTGAAATAGACCTTCAGCACGTCCACCTGCTTCTCGATTTGGCGGGCAACCTTGCGCACCACCTCTTCCGTTTCCTCCACGAGGATGTTGAAGCGATGGATGCCGTCCACTTCGCTCGGCGAGGTGTTCAGGCTCTCGATATTGATTTTCCGCCGGGAAAACATGGTGGCGATGCGGACGAGCAGGCCAACCTGGTTCTCGGTGTAAACTGTTATGGTGAATTCTTGCTTCATTTCTTTTGGTTGATAAAAGTTGATAAGGGTTGATAAAGGTTGATGGGGGCAGTGGGTTTGCGTCAGGTTATAAACCCTTATCAACCTCATAAACCGTTATCAACTCAGTCTAATCTCCGCCACCCCACACCCCTGCGGCACCATCGGAAACACATTATTCTCCTTCCCGACCATCACCTCCAACAGGTAAGCCCCGGGCGTTTCCAGCATGGTTTGAATGGCATTTTTCAAAAAAGCCCGCTCCGAAACCCGCTGCCCGGCGATGCCGTAGGCGTCGGCGACCTTCACATAATCGGGCGAGACCATGTCCGTGAACGAGTAGCGGCGCTCGTGGAAAAGCTCCTGCCACTGCCGCACCATGCCGAGGAACTGGTTGTTCAAAATCACGATTTTCACCCCGACGCCGTACTGCTGGATGACGCCGAGTTCTTGGATGGTCATCTGGATGCCGCCGTCGCCGATGATGCCGACGACCGGGCGGCCCGGCTCGCCGAACTTGGCACCGATGGCCGCCGGAAGGCCGAAGCCCATCGTGCCGAGGCCGCCACTGGTGATATTGCTGCGGGTCTGGTTGAATTTGGCGTAGCGGCAAGCCACCATCTGGTGCTGCCCCACGTCGGTGACGATGATGGCGTCGCCGCCCGTCAGCTCGTTCAGCAGGTTGACCACCTCACCCATCGTCAGGGTGTCGCAGGTCGGGTGCAGTTCGTTTTCGATGACGGCGGCCTGTTCCTGCACGTCGTGCTCCCGGAATCTGGCCACCCAGTCGTCGTGTTTTTTCGGTGAAACGAGGGCCGTGAGCATGGGCAGCGTCTCCTTGCAATCGCCCCAGACGGGCACGGCAGCCTTCACGTTCTTGTCAATTTCCGCCGGGTCAATATCCAAGTGGATGACCTTGGCCTGCTTGGCGTATTTGTCGAGGCGGCCCGTCACCCGGTCATCGAAGCGCATGCCAATGGCGATGAGCACGTCGCATTGGTTGGTCAGCACGTTGGGGCCGTAATTGCCGTGCATCCCCAGCATCCCGACGTTGAGCGGATGGTCGGTGGGCATTGCGCCAGCACCGAGAATCGTCCAGGCGGCTGGGATGCCCGATTTTTCGATGAAAGCCCGAAACTCGGCCTCGGCATTTCCCAAAATCACGCCCTGCCCGAAGAGCACGAAAGGCCGTTCCGCCGCATTGATAAGCGCCGCTGCTTCCTCCACGTATTCCTTGCGGACAATGGGCTTCGGGCGGTAACTGCGGATATGCTGGCAAGGCGTATAACCTTCATAATCAAAGGTTTGCAACTGTGCATTCTTGGAAATATCAACCAGCACGGGGCCGGGCCTGCCGCTTTTTGCGATAAAAAACGCCTTGGCCAGCACCTGCGGGATTTCCCGTGCGTCGGTCACTTGGTAGTTCCATTTCGTGACGGGCGTGGTGATGTTGATGACATCCGTTTCCTGAAAAGCATCCGTGCCGAGCAGGTGCGCAAAAACCTGCCCCGTGATGCAAACCAGCGGCGTACTGTCAATCTGCGCATCGGCCAGCCCAGTTACAAGGTTGGTAGCCCCCGGCCCGCTCGTTGCGAAGACGACCCCCACCTTGCCGGAGGCACGGGCAAAACCCTGCGCCGCATGGATGCCACCCTGCTCGTGCCGCACGAGGATATGCGTGAGGCGGTCGCTATAGTCGTACAGCGCATCATAAATGGGCATGATGGCGCCGCCGGGATAGCCGAAAATAGTCTGGGTACCTTCGGCAATGAGGGCGTCCAAGACGGCGACTGAGCCAGTTACGATTGACGATTGACGATTGACGATTGGGGGCGCATCGCCGTTCAACCGCTTTTCAGCTTTTGGTATTTCTATGGTTTGTTCCATTTTAATGGGCTTTAATTTGCTGTGAATGAGGTGGCATCTTTTGCCTGCTCCACCTTTCAATTTCCAGCAGATTTTTCAAGGCAAAAAGGTGTCATCTCATGAGTGTTCGTTTCCGAGATGACACCTTTTCGTCTTTCAATTACCTGCTAAACTTCAAGGTTGTAGCAGGCGAAAAAATGTCACCTCAGAAACTCAATCCTCGATAACGAGGTAGTCAAAATTCGGGTCTTCGGGTTGCTGTGTATCATGGAATTTCAAAAAACCGTTCTTCCCGCCAAACCATTCCAATACCTCCTTGCGCTTTAGCAAAGTCGGTGAATCGGACAGGAATGCTTGAAAAGAACTCCATGTATAATTTTGAAAATCGGCTTGAACCTTGTGCTTTTTGGGGTTGGCGTGGACGTAATACACCAACCAGGTAAAATGTCCTTCATTCTTGACTGCCACCCTTTTGAAAGGGCGATAAAACAAATTACCCGACCGCTTATGTTTCTTGTTGAAATACATCGCATAAGCGGTGAACATCCGGTTAAACTGATTGGCAATTAACTCGTGTGCTGTCCGAACATCTTCCTTCATTTCAAGAAACTTCTTCTGCGCTATCGTTCTATCCTTTTGTTCGATGGCTTGTACCAAGCCATGAATGATCGTGAGATTTTTCACCCTAATCACCAAATGGAAATGGTTTCCCATCAAGCAAAAAGTGTAAGTATCAAGGTATGACGAAACGTACCGCTTGTATTGCTTTAAAAAGTATTGCCTGTCTTCATCGTCCAGAAAAAGTGGCTCTCGGTTATTCGTCCGGTTGAAGACGTGGTAGAAATTCTCGGCATATAATTCATCTGTGTGCTTGCTCATGTCCGTTTCTATTAAATCAGTTTTGAGGGTTCTGAGGTGACATCTTTTTGCTTGCTACACCTTTCAATTCCAAGCAGAAATTTCAAGGCAAAAAGGTGTCATCTCATGGGCTACCCGTTTCCGAGATGACACCTTTTCGCCTTTCAAGCCCTGCTAAACTTCAAGGTTGCAGCGGGCGAAAAGATGTCACCTCTGAAACTACAAATCCGTCACACACCCATCACTGGCCGATGAAACCTGCTTCGCATATTTGTACAAAACCCCCTGTTTCACCTTCAGCTCTGGCTGCACCCATGCCTTCCTTCGCTCCGCAATTTCCACCTCCGTCAAATGCGCCACCAATTCGTTGTTCTCGGCGTCAATGGTGATGCGGTCGCCGTTTTGCACGAGGGCAATCAGGCCGCCGTCGTAGGCTTCGGGGGTCACGTGGCCCACCACGAAACCGTGGGTGCCACCGCTGAACCGCCCATCGGTGATGAGCGCCACGCTGGTGCCGAGGCCCTTGCCCATGATGGCGCTGGTGGGCACGAGCATTTCGGGCATGCCAGGCGCTCCCTTCGGCCCCTCGTAGCGGATGACGACGACGTGGCCCGCCTTCACCGCCCCGCCTCGGATGCCGTCAATGCAGTCGAACTCGTTGTCGAAAACGATGGCCGTGCCTTCAAATTTTTGGCCTTCCTTGCCCGTGATTTTTGCGACAGCGCCGCCTTCGGCGAGGTTGCCGCCGAGGATGCGCAGGTGTCCGATGGCCTGTATCGGGTTGCTGATGGGCGCAATGACCGTTTGCCCTTCGGTCAGGCTGGGCAGGGCAGCGAGGTTCTCGCTGATGGTCTTGCCAGTGACCGTCATGCAATCGCCGTGCAGCAGTTTTTCCGACAACATGTACTTCATCACAGCAGGCACGCCGCCCACGTCGTGGACGTTTTCCATGTGGTACTTGCCGCTGGGCTTGAGGTCGCCGAGCACGGGCGTTTTCCGGGAGATTTCCTTGATGTCTTTCAGCGTGAACGGGATGCGGGCGGTGCGGGCGATGGCCAGCAGGTGCAGCACGGCGTTGGTGCTGCCGCCGAGAACGGTCACGAGGCGCAGGGCATTTTCGAAGCTCTCCCGTGTGAGGAGGTCGAGCGGCTTGAGGTCTTTTTCGAGCAATAGGCGCATGGCCGGGCCAATGGAGGCACATTCTTTTTCCTTGGCTTCGCCAACGGCGGGATTGCTGGCACTGTACGGCAGCGAAAGCCCCAATGCTTCGATGGCGCTGGACATGGTATTGGCAGTGTACATACCGCCGCAGGCGCCCGCTCCGGGGCAGGCATGGCGGATAATGGCCTGCACTTCCTCCACCGATATTTCGCCCGCATACTTCTTGCCGTGCGCCTCGAATGGCGACACGATGTCGAGCGTTTTGCCCTGCCAATGTCCGGTGGCGATGGTGCCGCCATAGACCATGAGCGACGGGCGGTTGAGGCGTATCATGGCCATGACGGAGCCGGGCATGTTCTTGTCGCAGCCGGGGATGGTCACGAGGGCGTCGTAGTAGTGCGCCCCCATTACCGCCTCGATGCTGTCGGCGATGATTTCCCGGCTGACAAGCGAGTAGCGCATGCCCTCCGTGCCGTTGGAGATGCCGTCGCTGACGCCGATGGTGTTGAACTCCAGCCCAGTCAGCCCCTCCTGCCGCACGCTCTTGCGGATTTGCGCTGCCAAGTCGCGGAGGTGGCGGTTGCAGGGGTTGCCCTCGTACCAGTTGCTCACGATGCCGACGAAGGGCTGCAGCATATCCTGCTCAGTGAGGCCAGCGCCGTAGAGCATGGCCTGGGAGCCGGGCTGGGTGTCGGAGGTGGAGACGAGGGATGAGTATTTTTTTAGGTTGCTCACGCTAATTGGTGTTTTTTTGATTTCGAATTGTTGTTAAAAACAAAGCGCCTTTCCCGACTGTGAGCGAGAAAGGCGCTTTGTTTTTTCAATTAAAAAACTCCTTTCTCAACCCGGTGGATTGACGACGATGATGACGATGGCGATAATGTTGGTTAGGTTAGGCATGGTGTAAAATTTGGTTGTGGTGGCGGTTATTCTTGTCTTGAAATTTCTACGAAAATTGCGTCTATCAGCTCCTTGGTTGGTGTCAAAAGCGGCACGACATCTTCTTCCGTAAAATCGAAGAAATCGCCGTAGTCGCCTTTTTGCCGCCAGTCGAACAGGTCAGCGTACAGCTTGCCGAGGCTCATGTCAACTTTACCCGTTTTCACAAAATACAGGAGAAATTGCGTTTTTACCCCTGCATGGGTCTTGGATTCGATGCCCGATTTTACCAACAAACCGCTGATGGCGTAGTAAGCGGCGTAGTAAAGTCGGTTGATGGCTGAGTTCCATTTGCCATTCTGAACGAGCAACGCCGCCACTTCCAGCGTTTCCCGTGATTTCTCCATCCGGTACTTTGCGTAGTCGTCTCGTTCTGTTGGCTTCATAGCGTTACGCCCTCCCGCTTTATGTTTTGAAATAACGGCGTTGCTTTTAGCTTGCCGTTCCAATCCAATTTTGAATAAACGAAAGTAGAAATCGCTTGGCCGTATTCCAATTCCAACTCAAACAGCTTGTGCCGGAATTTTTGCTCTGTTTTCAAATCAACCGGGTAGGGTGTCAAAATGAGAATATCCCAATCCGAGTCGGCCCTTGCCTCATTTCTTGCGCGAGAGCCGAACAGCAGTACTTCCGCTTGCGGTTCGACGCCCTGAGCGTAGGCTTTTATTTTTTGTAGTATTTCAGCTTTGTTTCTCATAAGTCTCATTTGTCGCTAACTACATCTGTGTATCCAAAATCTTTGTAAGTCAAGTTAGTTTTACCGAGCAAGTCTTTCCTCATCGCCAAAATAATATCACCAACTGATTTCCTTCCCACTTCTGGATTTGGTGTTGCGCCTTTTGCGTCAATAACTAATTGAACCAAGTGGTTTACAGACTGTACAACTTCATCTGAAGCGTACATCCAAGATTTGTATTGTTCTTCAAAAAATTTCCTTTTCGTTTCTCCTGACGTTGTTGAACCAACAAACCCTTGAAGCAAAATGATGAGGTTTGCATACTTCTCCTCTTTAAACTTCATGATTGACTCAGCTTTTTTACCTCTCAACGACAAATAGTAGGTAAAATATGAACTGAGTATAGCTGAAAGTATCGGTAAAATGATGAGCAAAAGGTCTTTCGTTTCCATGAGTTTCGGTCGTGTTTAAATTTGAAAATCAAATGGTCTCTTTGATTTTCACAAAACTAAACATTTTCAAAAACAACATCTAAAAAACCTATGCTTCCACCCCCACCTTCCCCGCCACCAAATCCCCCATCTCCGAGCACCTCACCGTTTTCTCCGCTTGCAAATCAGAAGTCCCATACCCCGCTTCCAGCACCGATTTCACCGCCTCCCGCACCGTGTTCGCCTCATCGCCGAGGCCGAGGTGGTCAAGGAGCATGGCGGCGCTGAGGATGGCGGCCAGTGGGTTGGCAATGTCCTTACCAGCGGCCTGCGGGTAGCTGCCGTGTATCGGCTCGAAGAGCGCCACTTTTGAGCCAACAGAAGCCGAGGGCAACATGCCGAGCGAACCTGCCAGCACGCTGGCCTCGTCGCTGAGGATGTCGCCGAACATGTTCTCCGTCAGCACCACGTCGAAGCTGGTGGGGAACTGGATGATTTGCATGGCGGCATTATCCACGTACATCCAGTCGAGCTGCACGTCAGGGTACTCGGCGGCACCAAGGTCGAAGACGATTTCGCGCCAGAAACGGCTGGTTTCCAACACGTTGGCCTTGTCCACGAGCGTCAGTTTGTTGCGGCGCAAACGGGCGTACTCGAAGGCCAGCCGGGCGATGCGCTCGACTTCAATTTTGGTGTAAACGCAGTGGTCGAAGGCGCTGTCCTCCGTCTTGCCTTTCTCACCAAAATAGATGCCGCCCGTCAGTTCCCGAAAGATGACGAAGTCCACGCCCCGCACTTTTTCCTCCCGCAGTGGCGAGAGGTGCAGCAGGTTCGGATAGACCGTCACCGGGCGGATATTGGCGAAGAGGCCGAGGCTTTTGCGCAAGCGCAAGAGGCCCTGCTCTGGGCGCACCTTGGCCGTCGGGTCGTTGTCGAACCGGGGGTGGCCGATGGCTCCGAACAGGATGGCGTCGGCAGCCATGCAGGTGTCCAGCGTAGCCTGCGGCAATGGGTCGCCGTGCTTGTCAATGGCGATGGCGCCCATGTCGGCGAAGTGGCAATCGAAGTGGTGGCCGAAGGTCGTTTCGACGGTTCGGAGCACCTTCAGCGCTTGTTCGGTGACTTCTGGGCCGATGCCGTCGCCGGGTAATATTGCTAGGTTGAAATTCATTTTTGCTTTCTTGCTCTGTGTCCCTGCGTGTCTCTGTGCCTCCGTGTTGAAAAATAAACACGGAGGCACAGAGACACGCAGGGACACAGAGGATTGACGTATCTTAAATCAAAACTTCTTTTTTCGCTCCTTCCCGCACCCGCTCAAACTCCTCTATCACTCCCTTCAACGACAACAGGAAATCAATATCATCGTACCCATTAATCATGCAAACCTTCCTAAACGGGTCAATGTCAAACTGCTCCTCCCGCTCCGTGCCAGCGATGGCGATGGTCTGATGCTCTAGGCTCACGATGAACTTGGTCTGCGGGTCTGCTTCGATGGCCGTGAACATTTCATGCAAAAACGCTGGCGACACCTGCACGGGCAGCAGGCCATTGTTCAGCGCGTTTCCACGAAAAATATCGGCGAAAAAGCTGCTGACCACGACCTTGAAGCCGTAATCCGTCAGCGACCAAGCGGCGTGTTCCCGGCTGCTGCCGCAACCGAAGTTCTTGCCCGCCACGAGGATTTTGCCGCTGTACGTCGGGTTGTTCAGCACAAAATCGGCCTTCGGGCTGCCGTCGGGGTGATAGCGCCAGTCCCGGAAGAGGTTGTCGCCAAAGCCGTCCCTCGTCGTCGCCTTCAAGAACCGGGCGGGTATGATTTGGTCGGTGTCCACGTCCTCCATGGGGAGGGGGACTGCGGTTGAGATTATGTGGGTGAATTTTTCCATTTCGTTATTTTTTGTCGTTGCCGAAGGCAATCTGCAAAGTCATGTTTTTCCCTCGCCACTTCCCGCATGACGTTGCGGTTTTCCTTCGGGAATGACAAGGGGCGTCGGTTAATTCAAAACACTTCTCACATCTACAATTTTTCCCTCAATCGCAGCAGCCACCGCCGTCAACGGACTCGCCAAAATCGTCCTCGCCCCCGGCCCTTGCCTTCCTTCAAAATTTCGGTTACTGGTGCTCACGCAATACTCGCCCGCTGGCACTTTGTCCTCGTTCATGCCGAGGCAGGCGGAGCAGCCCGGTTCTCGGAACTCGAATCCGGCGGCAATGAAAATCTGGTCCAGCCCCTCGGCTTTGGCCTGTGCCTCCACCTGCTTGCTGCCCGGCACTATCATGGCAGTTACGTGGTCGGCCTTTTGTTTGCCCTGCACGAATTTCGCCGCCAGGCGCAAATCCTCGATGCGGCTGTTGGTGCAGGAGCCGATGAAAACATGGTGGATGGGCTTGCCCAGCAGGTTTTCGCCAGCGGCAAAGCCCATGTAGCCGAGCGATTTTTCAAAGGAAGCTAAGCTGTCGCCAGGCGTAGGAGCAGTTGGGATAGCCTCGTCCACGGGCACACCCATGCCGGGATTGGTGCCGTAGGTGATCATCGGGGCGATGTCCTCCGCCCGGTAGTGGTATTCCTTGTCAAAAACGGCATCGGGGTCGCTGTAGAGTTCCCGCCATTTTGCGACAGCGGCCTCAAAAGCTGCGCCCTGTGGGGCAAACTCCCGGCCACGAACGTACTCGAAAGTGGTCTCGTCGGGGGCAATGAGGCCGCCTCGTGCGCCCATTTCGATGCTCATATTGCAGATGGTCATGCGGGCCTCCATCGAGAGGGAGCGGATGGCGCTGCCGGCGTACTCGACGAAGTAGCCCGTGCCTCCGGCGGCGCTGAGTTTGGATATGATGTAGAGGATGATGTCCTTGGAAACGACGCCCTCGGCCAGCTCGCCGTCCACGGTGATGCGCATGCGCTTGGGGCGCTTGAGCAACAGGCATTGCGAAGCAAAAACCTGTTCCACCTGGCTGGTCCCGATGCCGAAGGCGATGGTGCCAAATGCCCCATGGGTACTCGTGTGGCTGTCGCCGCAGACGATGGTCATGCCCGGCTGCGTGATGCCCAGTTCCGGCCCGATGACGTGGACGATGCCCTGCCAGCGGTGGCCGAGGCCGTAGAGGTCAACGCCAAACTCGTTGCAGTTCTCCGTGAGTTTTTCCACTTGGAAACGGCCCAATGGGTCGGCGATGGGCAGGTGCTGGTTCAGCGTCGGCACGTTGTGGTCGGCGGTGGCGACGGTGTTTTTCGCACGAAAAACGGGGATGTTGCGCTGGCGCAAACCGTCGAACGCTTGCGGGCTGGTCACTTCGTGAATGAAGTGGCGGTCAATGTACAGGACATCCTGCCCGCCCTCGACGGGCTTGACGATGTGGGCGTCCCAGATTTTATCAAAAAGTGTTTTTGACATGATTGATGAGATTGAAATTGGAAATTGATGAAATTAGGAAATTGCGGCGTGAGCGGCCTTTTCCTGCTCAATTTCCCAATTTCTAAATTTCATAATTTCCACCAAATCATCGTCGCCCACTTCTTTTTTGCGGTCGGCCACCACGAGGAAATTCGTGTAAACAGCGTCCAATTCATCCTTCGTCAAATTCACGCCGAGGCACTTCGCACGGTAGGCCAGCGCTGCCCGACCGCTGCGGGCGGTAAGCACGATTTTCGAGTGGTCAACGCCGACTTCGAGCGGGTCAATGATTTCGTAGGTTTCCCGCTTTTTGATGACGCCGTCCTGGTGGATGCCGCTGCTGTGGGCGAAGGCGTTCGCCCCGACGATGGCCTTGTTCGGCTGCACGACCACGCCCATTTTTTCCGAAACCAATTGGCTGATGGGGTTCAGCAGGCGGGTGTTGATGCCTGTGGTGTAGCCGAGGTCGGGGTGCTGGCGCAAAATCATGACGACCTCCTCCAGCGAGGTGTTGCCCGCCCGCTCGCCGATACCGTTGATGGTACACTCGACCTGACGGGCACCACCGATGACGCCGCTGATGGAATTGGCTGTAGCCAAACCGAGGTCGTTGTGGCAGTGCGTGGCAAGGATGGCCCGCTCGATGCCCCGCACGTTCTCGTAGAGGTACTTGATTTTTGCGCCGTATTGTTCCGGCAGGCAGTAGCCCGTCGTGTCGGGGATATTGAGCACGGTGGCCCCGGCCTTGATGGCGGCTTCAAGCACCCGTGCGAGGAACTCGTTGTCGGCACGGCCAGCGTCCTCGGCGTAGAATTCCACGTCCTCGAAAAAGGACTTGGCGTATTTCACCGCAGCGGCGGCACGGTAGAGGATGTCCTCCGGTGTGGTTTGCAGCTTGTAGCGGATATGCATTTCCGACACGCCAATACCCGTGTGGATACGGGGCCTCACGGCACCTACCAGCGACTCGGCGGCGGTCTTGATGTCTTTTTCAATGGCACGGCTCAGGCCACAGACCGTCGGGCGGCGAACAGCATTGGCGACCCTGCGCACGGCTTCAAAGTCGCCGGGGCTACTGATGGGGAAGCCCGCCTCGATGACGTCCACGCCGAGTTCTTCGAGCGCACGGGCGATTTCTATTTTTTGAACCGTGTTCAGCTTGCAGCCGGGCACTTGCTCGCCGTCGCGGAGTGTGGTGTCGAATATTTGGATTTGTGTAGCCATTATTTCTGGTTGATAAAGGTTGATAGAAGTTGATGAGGGTTGATTTGAGGCTATGGGTTATGTTTGTGATTCAAAAGTAGCCCTACCCTACCCTCTTGGGAAATCAAGTTTTTGGCATTCTCCTATTTGAAACTTGCTTAGATTTTGACTTATTTAATTGATATTCAAATACTTAGCAGCGTTTTTTCTACGATGACAAACACGCGAGGAGGATAGGACACTGATTAAACTGATTTGAATGATTTTCACAGATTCATCCCTAAAAAAATTTGTTTGTATCTGTTAAATCAGTCCCATCAGTGTCCCATCCTCCTCGCTGGAAATCACAAAAATCTGTGACCAAGCAACGCACCGACGACCTTCTCCAACTCATCCGCACCCTGACGCAGGGCGAAAAGCGGCAGTTCCGGCTGTTTGCGAAGCGCAACTCGTCGTCGGACGACCTGCTGTTCCTGCAGTTGTTCGATGTGCTGGACAAACGGGGCGAGTACGACGAGGCGGCCATTTTGAAGAAGATTCCTTCGGTAAAAAAAGAGCAGCTGCCCAACCTCAAGGCTCACCTTTACGGCCAGCTGCTCACCAGCTTGCGACTGTTGGCTAGAAACCGAAACGAGGATATTCTCCTCCGTGAAAACATTGACTACGCCCACGTGCTGTACGACAAGGGGCTGTATCGTCAGGCGCTCGATTTGCTGGCAAAAACCAAAGAAAAAGCCCTCGCTGGGCAGTTTAAATCGCTGGTACTGGAGATGTTGGAATTTGAAAAATTGATAGAGGGTCAATACATTACGAGGAGCATCGAAGGGCGGGCGCAGGAACTGTCGGAGCAGACGCTTGCCATCAGCAGGACGCTGTCACAAACGCATGAATTCTCGAATTTGGCCTTGCAGATGTACGGCCTCTACCTCAAAATCGGCTTTGTGCGAAACGAGCGGGACTACCACTTCGTGAAGGAGTTTTTCAATGCGCGTTTGCCGCAGGCGAAATTTGAGGAACTGGATTTCACTGGCAAGGTCTATTTCTGCCAAGCGCATGTTTGGCTGTACCATATCTGCCAGGAGTTTGCGCCATGCTATCGCTACGCGCAGCGTTGGGTAGATTTGTTTTCGGAGAACCCGGCCATGCGTTCGCTGCACCCCGTTTTTTACCTGAAAGGGCTGCATAACCTGCTGTCAACCCTGTTCAACAGCCTGCACGACGAGCGGTTCGTTGCGGCGCTTCCGCAATTGGAGACCTACCCGAAGCAGGTGGATTTCAGCCAAAACCGCAATGTGGAAGGGCTGTTCCAGCTTTACTCGCATATCCACCGCATCAACGCCATTTACCTCAGCGGCGACTACTCGGAGGGCGTGAAGTACATCCCCGAATTGGTCGAACTGCTCGACTCGAACCCCTACAACTGGGACGCCAACCGCCGCCTCGTCTTCCAGTACCGCATCGCCTGCCTGTACTTTGGCAACGGCGATTTTAGCCATGCGATTGATTTTTTGAACAAAATCATCAACCAAAAAACGATTGACTACAGGGCTGACATCCAATGCTTTGCAAGGATTTTGAATCTCATCGCCCATTTCGAATTGGGGAACCAAGACCTCGTGGAGCACCAAGTGGTATCCGTGTATCGCTACCTGTTGCATGTGGAGGACTTACAGCAGGTGCAGCGCGAGATTTTTCAGTTCCTGCGAAAAATGCCGAACACACAGCCTGCCGCCATTACGCAAGAGTTTCAGCAACTGCATGACCGGCTTGTTCCGCTACAAGCGGACCCGTACGAAAGGCGCCCATTTTTGTACTTGGATATTATTTCTTGGCTGGAATCAAAGCTGGAGGGACGACCAATCAAAAACATCATCCAAGAGAAAAGTGAGGCAAGGAGAAGAAAATTGAGAAGTTGAGAAATTGTAGCTGTGTTCCAAATTCCATCAATAATTATTGTACTTACCTACTTACCGTCCTTATACTCTCTTCCAATGCCTGTATCCGTGGTTGGTATTTCCCCAAGATTTCCCCAAAAACAGCTGGATGTTGTTCAACGATGGCCTGCCTGACGAGGTCGCGCAAAACCTTGTCGCGCCGATAGTCATCGAGGTCAAGCTCCTTTTTGCTTGACTGCTCCTTTTTCTCCACAATAACTTTGGCGTAGGGGTTGTCGCGAAGGCTTGCTATAGCTTGCTCAGTCACTTCGGGCTGCTCAGAAGTTAGTATTTTTATCTGGTCGTTGATGAGTTGGGCAGCTTCCTCACGTAACACTTCCAATTCTTGCCGGAGTGCTTCCACTACCCTACCCTTTTCTTCAGAAAGCGACTTCTTTTTTAGCTCCTCTTCTTTTGGGTCGGTGTAGCCGTTGCGGAGGGCATTGATAAAAAAACCAGGGACGCTGGTCTTGATTTGATTATTGGCTTTTGCGCGCCGCGTCACGCGTATGGCCTGGCTTACTTGCCGCTCCGTGCAACCGTCAATCATTTCCAAAAAGGAAGTTGCTGTGACACCAAAGCCTTGCACTACCTCTTCTTGAAACTTGTTGAACAGAATGTCTCGCTCGCTTTTGTGCAAAATATCGGGAACCTCTTGCACAGGCACGAGCTGCTTATGGTCGAAAGGCAACTCCAGCGGTTTTTGTGCGACCTTGCTTCGCGAGTGCGGTACATCCTCTTCAGGTTTCCTTCGGAATACAAATCGTAAGCTAACCACTTTTTTGCCTTCCTTAACCTTTATGCAATCGGTTATCATGAGGTCAGTGTGCGAGTTAATTTCCTTGATGGCAGGACTAACGACCCAACGGAAAAAGTCTGGGAAACGGGGGTATTCCTTCGTGATTTCAAACATCCGCTTGATTTCTTCAATGTCCAGCGTCCGCTCGCCGATGCTTTCGTACTGCTTAAGCAGCTCATAAACGCGAATGGGGTATGCACCAAGCTTGACCACATTTCGCAGGTCGTAGGCGGTGAAGTTGCGTTGCAATTGCAGGAAAAATGGCTTCATCTCCTGCTCAATGGTCACGTCTATGTACTCCTGACTTTCCCTTTTTTGCCCTTCTTGACCATCCTTCATGTAGTCAATCTTCCGCAGGATATGGTACTGAACCTCGCGTGTGGTGCCCTCCTTTTCATAGCTTACAAAAAACGACTTGCTCATGATGCTTTTAGCAGCTTCCCTAAGTAGGCTGTAGGACTGGTTCGACTTCAGGTTGAAGGCCCGTATCACATCCTTGTACCATACACGGTACACCTGAAAGTCGTCGTCGTCGCGGCGTATTTGCGACAGGATAGACAGGAAGAATCGCGTCTCCCATATATCGAATCGGTAACGCGACTCAATCAATTGGTTGGCTTTCTTGATGACGACGATGCCGCCGCTTTTGCGTTTTCTTTTGCCCATGCCGCTAAATGTGAGTGATTTGGGAAACTATGCTTAAAAGTGAGAAAATTGGGAATGTTTCGATAGCTACTACCCTGCACTGGGTGCTCCAAGCGGGCGTCTTTTCCCATTTTTCTCACTTTAAGTCCCAAATATCTCCCATTTTCCCATTTTTCTCACTTTTTGACCCATTTTTCTCACTTTTTCTCCTATATCTCTCACATCACATTCCCATATCTCTCACTTTTTGACCCATTTTTCTCACTTTTAGCCTTATAACAACTTGATTATCAACCAGATGTAGCGTCTTAAAAGCTATAAATATTAATAAAAAAAGAAAACACCAACAAAAGCAGTCTTTTGTTGGTGTTGATATATTTTTATAGAAAAGACCAAAACAAAGCTACCTACCAAGGTCGCGTTCAATCAGCATCTCGACATAGTGCATTATATCTGAATCATGCTCGATGGCCTTTATTTTGAGGCGTTTGTGCAAGGCAGGATGTATGTCAACGGAGAGGCGAACCTTTCGAACTGGAGCTTCGACCGTTACTTCCCTACGGCTTTTGGCGGGAGGAGAGACGGTCTTTGACTCAACCGCTTTTTTGGTGGCTGCAGGTGGTTCTGACTTGGCTGGTTCTGCTTTTGCAGGTGCAGTGGTCTGCGATTTTGCATCGTGGATTTGCTTGATGGCGCTTTCCACGTCGTCAACAGAAAGTTGCTTTGGTTGCACGGATAGGGTACTTTTTATGTTGAAGGTTTTCTTTGCCATGTTGCTGATTTTGAAAGTTTTGGATTGATTTTACAGCAATTTTTCTATTTCGGTGGCAAGCGATTCTATCTCCGCTTGAGCATTCTTGTCGCGCAGTTCCATGACACCAAGGCCCTGTACAGTGGCTTCCTTGTAAGCCACGCGAGTGGATATTTTGGTGGACAACAGATTCACGCCCATTTCACCAATGGTCTCACCTATTTCCCTGTCGAGGTTGGTTCGTTCGTTGTACTTGTTCAGTAGCACGTAAAGTTCCACCTTCCCACCCATTGCATGCTTGGTGATGCGGGCCTCCTCGTAGCGCTTCAAAAAGGTATCAAGCGCCCACACATCCGTGGCACTGGCCAGAATTGGAGTGATGACCACGTCGCTCATGATGATAATTCGGGTGGTCAGTTCAGTCAAGGCAGGTGTACCGTCAATGATGACAAGGTCAAAACGCTTGCCCAGTTTGTTTAAAATTTGGTCAGAGATAGTGTCAGGATTTATAAGAAAAACAGGTACCTCAGGTACGCTTCCCTCCTCGTTTCCAGACCTAACGCTTCCCCATTTTACAGAAGTTTGTTGCTCTACGTCGGTATCTGCAATGCACAGCTTCCGACCCTTTTTTGCTAAGTAGACGGCCAGATTTTGAGCTAATGTGCTCTTCCCTACCCCACCTTTTAGATTCGTAATTGAAACTATCATTTGCTTAACTACTTGTTTTACAGTGTTTTAAAAGTAAGTACAGTACTTATTTAAGTAAACTAAGGTTGTAGAGTCTGGTTCTTATACTTATTTTAAGTAGATACTTATTTTCGATTCCACTGCAAACTTACATAAGTTTTTAAGTATGGCTTAACTTTAAGTAGATAATTATGAAAATTATTTACTTAGATGTTTATGTGAGTAAATAATTAGATACTTATATACTTATTTACGTAAATAATTAGTTACTTACTGTAAGTGTTTAATTATAGGATATCGTAGCCATTACGACATCACCATTTTCCGAAAAGGGATGCTAATTTTGCCAGCAGCATTGGACATCAACGATTTTTCAAAAAGATAAAAGTTGTTGAATTACCAATAATTGCTTAGCGGCGAGTTGCCAAACCATCATGATTCGGAAATGGAAAACACTTTCGTCACTTTCGGTGAGATTATGCTCCGCCTTTCGCCACCTGGTCACCACCGGTTTAGCCATGCCACTAGTCTGGAGGTGGTATATGGAGGCGGAGAGAGCAATGTAGCTGTATCGCTGGCGCAGTTCGGTCTTTCTGTGGAGTATGTGACCAGGTTGCCTCAGAACGACCTAGGCGATGCTGTGCTGGCGGAACTCAGGCGCTGGAGAGTTGGTGTTCAGCATGTGTTGTGCGGTGGGGAGCGGCTTGGCGTTTATTTTTACGAAAAAGGAGCTGGACACCGCCCAGGGAAAGTCGTTTACGACCGGGCGCACAGCAGCATGGCTACCATTCAACCTGGCATGGTAGATTGGAAGACCGTTTTTGCTGGTGCAAAATGGTTTCACTGGACGGGTATAACACCTGCCATCTCCCAAGGTGCTACCGATACCTGTGCAGAGGCCATCGAGGTGGCTAATCAGCTTGGTTTGATGGTTTCGTTCGACCTCAGCTACCGGAAAAACCTGTGGAAGTTCGGAAAAACACCTGCTGAGGTGTTGCCTGCTATGGTTGCTGGTTGCGACCTCGTACTTTGCAGCCTAGAAGATGCTGCGCAACATTTTGGCATTGTCGCTAGGGTGGGGGAGGAGTCATACAAATCTGTTTGTCAACAACTTATGCGACGATTTTCAAAAGTAAAAAAGATTGCAATGACGCGCCGAAGCGGAAATGATGCATCGGCACAGGGGATTTCTGCCGTGTTGTTCGACGGCACGACGTTGCACGAATCCCCCGATTTTCAAATAAACCACGTGGTAGATCGCGTGGGCAGTGGCGACGCCTTCATGGCTGGGCTCATTTATGGACTAACGACCTTTAACGACGATGCAAGAGCGCTACATTTCGCAACGGCAGCAGCCTGTCTGAAACACAGTATTCCCGGAGACCTGAACCTCGTGACGGTGGCCGAAGTGGAGGCGCTGATGACAGGGCAGGGTGGCGGCAGGGTGAACAGATAAATTAAAAAAGAGAGATGGCAAAATTTTCAAGAATTCAAGTCTTTCAAACCATGCAAGGGCAGGGCCTCGTGCCGCTCTTCTACCACCCCGATATCGAGGTATGCAAAGGGGTGTTGGCTGCCTGCTACCGCGCTGGAAGCCGCGTTGTTGAGTTCACTAACCGGGGCGATTTTGCCCATGAGGTCTTTTCGGCACTGAACAAATTTGCCCAAAGCGAACTGCCCGGCATGGCGCTTGGCGTGGGCAGTGTGACGGATGCTGGCACCGCCGCACTGTTCATCCAGCTAGGTGCCAATTTCATCGTCAGTCCTGCGTTGCGCGACGACGTTGCGCTCACCTGCAACCGCCGGAAAATACCCTACCTGCCAGGCTGTGGCACGCTCACCGAAATCGGACGAGCAGAGGAACTGGGCTGCGAAGTCATCAAACTCTTCCCTGGCAGCATCTACACACCACAGTTTGTCAAGGACTTGAAGGGGCCGCAACCCTGGACGAGCATCATGCCCACGGGCGGTATTTCCATCACGCAGGACAGCCTGACGGCGTGGTTCGGGGCGGGCGTAACCTGTGTGGGCATGGGTTCTCAGTTGATTTCAAAGGAGATTTTGGAGCAAAAAGATTTTGCCACGCTGGAAAGTAGGGTAGGGGCGGCGCTGGCCATGATAAGCGACATTCGACAATAAGCGCAATTCACCAACCAATTGGGTTTCAAAAATGGCTTTCTTTGCACTCGCCCGAACCTGAAACCTAAAAATCAAAATTTGTCGAAGTCATGTTTTTAATGGAACAAACCATGCGCTGGTACGGCCCCGAAGACCCCGTCACGCTCTGGCACATCCGCCAGGCGGGCTGTACGGGCGTGGTGACGGCGTTGCACCATATTCCTTACGGCGATGTTTGGCCGGTGAAGGAAATTGAAAAGCGCAAAAAGCAAATTGAGGCGGTGGGTATGACATGGACGGTGGTCGAGAGCCTGCCCGTCCATGAGGACATCAAAAAACAGAGCGGCGACTGGAAGACCTACCTCAAAAACTACAAGAAAAGCCTGCGAAACCTCGCTGAATGTGGCCTGAAGGTCATCACCTACAACTTCATGCCCATCCTCGATTGGCTGCGCACCGACCCCGCCTACCCATTGCCCGATGGTAGCCGGACGCTGCGCTTTGAGAAATCTGCCTTCATCGCCTTTGACTTGTTTTTGCTAAAAAGACCGGGCGCAGAGGGCGATTATTCCCCCGAAGAAATTGCGCTAGCGAAGGAACGTTTTGAGAAAATGAGCAACCAGGAGCGGAGGGTTTTGTACGAAAACATCCTGCTGGGCCTGCCCGGCGACGACGAGCCGTTCACCGCTGCCGAGGTGCTGGAAGAATTGAAAACTTACCACAAAATCGGCGAAGAAAAGCTGAAAAAACATCTGTTCGAATTCTTGCAGGAAATAGTGCCAGTAGCCGAAGAGGTCGGCCTGAAAATGGCCATCCACCCCGACGACCCGCCGTTTTCGTTGCTGGGACTGCCCCGCGTGGTCAGCACGGTGAAGGATGTGGAAGAGCTGTTGGCCGCTGCACCTTCGCCTGCCAACGGCCTCTGTTTTTGCGCAGGCAGCTACGGCTCCCGCCCCGACAACGATGTGGCTGAAATGGTCAAGCAGTTTGGTGACCAAATCCATTTCCTGCACCTCCGCAACACCAAAATGGAGGGTGACGGCAGCTTCCACGAAGCTGACCACCTCGGCGGAGACACCGATATGCCCGCCGTGGTGCGGGAGATTTTGGCCATTATGCAGCGTCGCCAAACCAGCATACCCATGCGGCCCGATCACGGTCACCAGATGCTCGACGACCTCGACAAGAAAACCTATCCCGGCTACTCGGCCATCGGTCGGTTGCGGGGACTTGCGGAGCTACGGGGCTTGGAAAAAGGGTTGGCATACGCCATGGGGTATTCTTAAGTTGGCAGTTCGGCAATTGGCAGTTGACAGTCAGTGTCGGTGCTAAACACCAATCACTAAACACCAGTCACCAAAATGTACCTTCTCGGCTACGACATCGGCAGTTCTTCCATCAAAGCAGCGCTCGTGGAAGCGGAAACAGGGGCGACTTTGGCAGTTGCGCAGTCCCCTGCAACGGAAATGGGCATGACGGCCCTCCAACCCGGCTGGGCCGAACAAGACCCCGACGACTGGTGGCGGCACGTCTGCACCGCTACCCGCCAACTGCTGGCCAACACGCTCGTTTTGCCTTCGGAAATCAAGGGCATCGGCATCAGTTACCAGATGCACGGTCTGGTGGTGGTGGATGAAAACATGCAACCGCTGCGCCCGTCCATCATCTGGTGCGACAGCCGGGCAGTTCCATACGGCAACCGGGCTTTCGATGAACTCGGGCACGAACAATGCCTCTCGCACCTGCTCAACTCCCCCGGCAACTTCACCGCCGCCAAGCTGGCTTGGGTCAAAGAAAACGAGCCAGAGATTTTCACCAAAATCCGCCATTTCATGCTGCCCGGCGACTACATCGCCCTGCGCCTGACCGGCGAAGCCATGACCACCCCCAGCGGCTTGAGCGAGGGTATTCTTTGGGATTTTCAAAAAAACGGCGTAGCCGACTCCGTGCTGGACTATTTTGGTTTTGATAAAAAACTGGTGCCGACGGTAACGCCAACATTTTCCTTGCAGGGAAAACTAACTTCCGAAGCCGCCGCTGCAACGGGACTTGCCGCAGGCACTCCCGTCGCCTACCGTGCGGGCGACCAACCGAACAATGCCTTGAGCCTCAACGTGTTGCAGCCCGGCGAAGTGGCTGCCACGGGCGGCACTTCCGGCGTTGTTTATGGTGTCGTTGACCGCCCAGCCTTCGACAATCTGTCAAGGGTGAATGGTTTTGCGCACGTAAACCACGGCACTGCCAATCACGAGTCACGAGTCACGAATCACCGAACCGGAATCCTGCTCTGCATCAACGGCGCAGGCTCGCTCTATCGCTGGCTGCGACAAACGGTGGGGCAGGGCAGCATCGGCTACCCCGACATGGAACGGCTGGCGGCCTCCGTGCCAGTCGGTGCTGACGGTCTGCGCATATTGCCCTTCGGCAATGGGGCGGAGCGGATGCTCAACAACCTCGACCCCGGGGCACAAGTGAACGGCCTACAACTGAACCGCCACACGGCGGCGCACCTGTACCGTGCGGGGCTGGAGGGAATCGCCTTTTCGTTCGTGTACGGTGTCCAAATTTTGAAGGAAATGGGGCTGGACATCTCGGTGATGCGGGTCGGAAACGACAACCTGTTCCAATCCGCCGTTTTCTCCAAAACCATAGCCACACTGCTCGGCTGCTCGATAGACGTAGTGGAAACGACCGGGGCCGTCGGTGCTGCGAAGGCAGCGGGCGTTGCCACGGGCATTTACCCCAGCATCGAGGCAGCGATGGCGACCGTGCGGGTGCAGGGTAGGTACGAGCCAGAGGCGGGTAGGGTAGGGGATTACAGGGCGGCGTATGAGCGGTGGGAGGAGGATTTGGAAGAGGTAATTGTGCAAAAAAATAAAATGTGACCATTTGGTCACATTTAGGTTAAATAAGGTCATTTGGCAGGATTTAAACCGATAAACCCCATCCATTTGCACGACCTTTTAAAAAATAGAAATTAATCAACTGACAATCAACTAATTATGGCAAATAAAAAATCTAAAAAAAGCACAACCCCCGCCATCACCATCGGCAAAAAAGAATACTTCAAGGGCATTGGCCGCATCCCCTTCGAGGGGCCGGAATCCGACAACCCATTGGCCTTCCGTTGGTATGAGGAGGGTAGGGTAGTGCAGGGCAAAACGATGAAGGAGCATTTCCGATTTGCCGTGGCTTGGTGGCACACACTCTGCGGCACTGGAGGCGACCCATTCGGGCCAGGTACAAAGGCATTTCCCTGGCTCAAGGCAAAAGACCCGATGGAGCAAGCCAAGGACAAAATGGACGCCGGGTTCGAGTTCATCACCAAGATGGGCATTCCGTTCTACTGCTTCCACGATTACGACCTTGTTGCAGAAGGCGATTCGCTGAAGGAAAGCGGCAAGCGCCTCGAAAAAATCACGGACTACGCCGCCGAGAAGCAAAAGGAATCGGGCGTGCAGCTGCTTTGGGGCACGGCCAACCTCTTCAGCCACCCGCGATACATGAACGGCGCTGCCACCAATCCAGACTTCGAGGTGGTAGCCTGGGCTGGTGCACAGGTGAAAAACGCACTCGACGCGACCATCAAGCTCGGCGGAGCGGGCTACGTGTTCTGGGGAGGCAGGGAAGGCTACATGTCGCTGCTGAACACGGATATGAAACGCGAGCTGGACCACCTTGCCCGTTTCCTGCACATGGCGAGGGACTACGGTCGAAAACAAGGCTTCAAGGGCACGTTTTTCATCGAACCAAAACCGATGGAGCCGAGCAAGCATCAGTACGATTTTGACGCCGCCACCTGCCTCAGCTTTCTGCGCGAATACGGTTTGATGGACGATTTCAAGCTTAACATCGAGGTGAACCACGCCACGCTGGCGCAGCACACCATGCAGCATGAAATGCAGGTGGCTGCCAATGCTGGGGCGCTCGGCAGCATGGACGCCAACCGTGGCGACTACCAGAACGGTTGGGACACCGACCAGTTCCCGAACAACGTGATGGAACTGACGGAGGCCATGCTCGTGCTGGTCGAATCGGGCGGCCTACAGGGTGGTGGCATCAACTTCGACGCCAAGACCCGCCGAAACTCAACCGACTTGGCCGACATTTTCTATGCCCATATCGGCGGCATGGACACCTTTGCACGGGCGTTGCTCGCTGCTGATTCGGTGCTGCAAAAGTCTGATTATCAAAAACTCAGGAAGGAGCGGTATTCGTCTTTTGACAAAGGAAAGGGAAAAGATTTTGAACAGGGCAAGCTGTCGCTCAAGGATTTGGCCAAGCTGGCCGACGAGCATGGCGAGCCGAAACAAAGGAGTGGCAAGCAAGAACTTTTCGAGAACATCATCAACCGTTTTGCGTGAGCAACCGGTTGGATTAAACTTAATTTTCAATAGAAATGAAGAACATAGCTTTACTGACGGGCATGGCATTTAGCCTGCTCTTATTCACCAACTGCAATGAAAACGGGGCATCGGCCGGCAAAAGCGAGGCTTCCACCACCACTGCCATTCCCGACAACATCGGTGGTTATTGGGTCAACAACGACTGGTGGCAGGAGCTGCAAAGCACCAAGTCGCCCAAAAAAGCTGCCGAGAAAACAGGCAATGTGGCGGCGGCAATCTTCACCCAAGATAGCAGCAAGTGGATAGCAAACCTGAGCTACGGCTGGCACGAGGGGCAACAACTGATACTTCGGCAAAAAGATGGCGGCCTGCAACTCTACGACCCCCAGAGCGCTGCCGTGAGGGCACTGCCGCTCGTTCCGAAGCCCGACGGCTCCGTCATCCTCGATTCTGTGCCGATGGTGCGCCTGGGCGATGCATTTACGGGCTTCAACGTCATTGCCCACACCATCGTTGGCGGACAGTACGACTGGGGCGGGAAAACCGTCGTCTTCAACCCGAAAGGCACGGTGGTTGGCTTGGCAGATTACTATCGTTACGAACTTTCACTGGACTACGTGGTGGACGAAGTCGGTGCCGACCAAATCATGCTGTCCAAGGAAGGCCAGTCGCCGGAGTTTTTTGCTTTTAAAATGGAGGGAAACAAGCTGGTGATTTCAGCTTTGGAAGATGTTGGGGGGCAAGATGATTTTCAGTACAAGGTGGGAAAGGTAAAATACGAGTTGGTTAAGAAATAGTCCGTAAACCGAACTCGCATTTATAGCATTGGGCGCATGGACTGGGAACAACCCGTCGATGCGCCCAATCTTTTTAAAGACTTTCCTTGGTGTTTTTATGCTTGAAAACCCGCACGCTGTCTCGGTTCGCACCTACGACCAGCATGGAAGGCTCCCCCTCAAAATAAAGCAGTGCCTCGATTTGTCCTTTGAACGCCAAGCCGCTTTGCGACGCTGGCAGCACCTCGAAGCTGCGGTTGCCCTTGCCCAACAGCAGGATGCCCTTGTTGGCATCGTAGTAGCCAGTGGACACGTCGAAGCTGTGGTCGTTGCCAGCCAACAAGACGTCAGGTTGGCCGTCGGCGTTGAAGTCCCGCACAAGGATTTTCTTGACCGGGGCGGTCTGCGCCACAGCGGGTAGGTGCTCCCATTTGAATTTGCCCTTTCCCTCGTTCCAGACGACAAAGCTGGAGGCGGTGTTTGCGAAGAAAAGCTCCTCCTTCTTGACATCTAAATGCCCCACGATGCTGTCAGCCGTGCAGTGGCTGAAGTTCGTGTAGCTGGTGAAACGCTTGCGGAAAAACGGCGACTGCGAGGCCAGCTCGTCGAGGTAGTTGACGGGAAATTCCTGCATCTTCCTGTCCTTGTCCTTCCAAAAAGCGGTGGTCAGCGGGTCAATCTGGCCGTTTTTGTCGAGGTCAACAGCGTAGAGCTTGAGCGGTGTTTCGTCGGTGATGTGGAAGCGGTTGTTCTCGCCGAGGTTGCCCACGATGTAGTCGCCGTCGCCGTCGCCGTCAAGGTCGGCAGCGGCGATGCTGTACCAGAGGCCGTGCATCTTGGCGAGGTCGCTCTGCTCGGTGGGCACTAGCTTTTTGCCGTTTTCGTTTTTCAAAAAGGCGACGGTGTTGAACTCCCTGGCCACGAGCAAGTCGGCGAAGCCGTCACTGTCGAAGTCGCTCCAAGTGGCGTCTGTCACCATGCCTATGTCGAGCTTCTGGGGCATGAACTTTCCGCCGTCATTCACCAGCATGTACGATTCCGGGGCGAGCGGGAAGCTGTTGCGCTTCACCCTTGCACCGATGAACAGGTCGGGGTCACCGTCCTTGTCGAAGTCGTTGGGGCGCACCACCGAGGCGACGAAGGGCGGCACTGGCAGTGGCGTGGGGGAGAAGCTGCCGCCGTTGTTGATGTAGATAATGTGCTGATAATCAGTGTCATTTTCATTGGCATAACCCCCAGCGAGGGCAATCACGTCGTTGTCTTTGTCGCCGTCCACGTCCAGCACAAGCAATTCCGACTCTGCGCACTTGCGGGTGTCGGTCAAACCAGTGAAGTTGGCTTTTTCGAAGCGGTCGCCCTTGTTCAAGAACACAGTGGTGGGCATCTGCGCCGAGCCTCCCACGATGAGGTCATCCTTGCCGTCGCCGTCTAGGTCGCCTTTGGCCATGCAGGGGCCAATCTGCGAAAACTTGTGCTGGATGATGCGCTGGTTCTGAAAAAAATCAGCGTAATCCTCCTGCACGTGCACGAAGTCGAGGGCGTTTTTCATCCGCTCAAAAAGGCTGTTGGCAAACGAGGGTGGGGCAGGGCTGCCCATGTACGGTTTGGCGTCTGCCTCCTTCAGCGTGAGCAACTGGTTGGGCTTCACGCCCATGAGTACGGTGGATGTTTTGCCCCTTGGCCAAATGACTTTCAGCGAGTCAATCCCCGCATTTTTGCCCAACCCAAAATGGATGACGGGGTCAACGGACGAGAGGTAGCCGCGTGTAAGGTAGTGCTCGTGATACTGAAGTTTTCCGCCGCTCCAAAGCTCCACTTTTGTGCCGATGGCGAGTGTGTTCGGGACATTTCCGACGAGCGCCAGCCGCAGGTAGCTGGGTTGCTCCTCCGGTTTTTGGCCTTCGGCAATGGTGTTGTTGCGGTAAATGAAGGCCGGGTCGTTGATGTTGTTGGTCACGTAATCGAGGTCGCCGTCGTTGTCGAGGTCGGCGAAGGCGGCACCGTTGGAGAACGAGGGGATGTCCATGCCCCACTCGGCGGTGTGGTTGGAAAACTGGTAGTCGCCCGTGTTTTCGAAGGCGTAGTTGGGCACCTTCACGATGGGGATTTTCGGGATGATGTCGTAGTCGCCGGCGAGGTAGCCGTAAACCTGCGCTTTGTAATTGGTGAAGTCCTTGTCGGTGAGGTCCTTGGGGAAGCCATTGGTCACGAGCAGGTCGCGGTCGCCGTCGTTGTCGTAGTCGGCGAAGAGCGGCGACCAGCTCCACTCGGTCTGATAAACGCCCGCCATTTGGCCCACCTCGCTGAACGGCAACATCTTACCGTCCTGAAAACCGTTGTGCAGGTGGAGCATGTTGCGCACGTACTGTGGCTCGTAGTTGTACTTGCGGTTGTTATCGTAGATGTTGTAGCTGTTGCCGTTGATGGTCTGCTTTTTACGGAAGTAAGCCTCCGGCATCATGTCCATCGTCATCACGTCGAGGTTGCCGTCGTTGTTCACGTCGGCCATGTCGTTGCCCATCGAGAAGCGGGACTGGTACGACAGGTAGTCCCTCACTTCGTTCTTGAAGCTGCCATTTCGCTGGTTGATGTAGAGTAGGTCGTTGGAGATGTAATCGTTGGAGATGTAGAGGTCGGGGTAGCCGTCCTTGTTGATGTCGCCGACGGCGATGCCGAGGCCAAAGCCTTCTATGGTGATGCCTGCCTCCTTGGTCACGTTGGTGAATTTTCCGTTGCCTTCGTTGCGGTAAAAAGCATCGTTGTTAATGGCGCTGCCATCCGTTTTTTTGATATGGTAGTTGGTGGGTACTTCCTGGCCTACCTTGTTGTTGAGGATGTAGAGGTCGAGGTCGCCGTCGAGGTCGTAATCGAGAAAGGCGGCGTTCATGGTGTGCCCCATGTCGGCGATGCCATAGTCGGCGGCCATTTCTTTAAAACTGGGCAACTTGTCAGCGCCTAGTTTTTGGTTGACCCAAAGCTGGTTTTTGCGGAGCAGGCTGTCGTTGCTCATGGTGGAGGTGAAATAGAGGTCGTTCCAGCCGTCTGCGTTGATGTCCACGAGGGCCACGCCGCTGAGCCACTGCTTGTCGTCCAGTCCCTCGAAGTGGTCGGTGATGTCCTTGAATTGGAAGCTGCCCAAGTTTAGGTAAATGCGCGACTTCACTTTATTGGCCGTGAAGATGAGGTCTTGCAGGCCATCGTTGTTGAGGTCGGCCACGCCCACGCCACCGCCGTTGTACATGTACTCGTTGCGCATGATGTTGAACGTGTCTTTTTCGAGAACTTCATTGTTGAAGTCAATGCCCGTGGTGCTGGCGTCGAGGCGTTCAAAGCGGGTCGTTTGCTGTTTGACGCAGGAAAATAGGAGTACTGCGCCAAGTAAAACGGCAAGAATTCTCATTGATAATGTTTGTTTAAAGTTGTTTTTCGGCGGCTAATTTAGCACATGCCCGCTAAACCGTCACCTGTTCTGTATCAGCCGCCCCCCAGTCAGGTCAATTTCACGTTGGGGGATGGGGTAAAGTGCGTCCTCCGGCCCCACCGTGGCGCTCCCATAAATTACAGGCAGCGCTGTTTTTTCATAGGCCAAAATCGAGTTGAGATATTCCACGGCGATGCCCCAGCGCTGCAGGTCGAAGAAGCGGTGCCCCTCCATGCCCAATTCCAGTTTGCGCTCCATGCGCAGGGCTTTTTTGGCGTTTTCTTGGCTGTCGAAAGGAAAGATTAAGGCTGGGTATTCCGATACCTGGTAGTTCGCAGCATCGGTGCCGTCGTCGTTTTTGACAAAACCGTCTGGGTTGGCGGCCCTTGCCCTTACCCGATTGATGTTCTGCCGTGCGGCATCGAGGTCGCCAGTTTCGATTTGGCACTCGGCCAATAGCAGTAGCACATCGGCGTAACGGATGAGGCGGTAGCCGTTGGCTGTCCAGCCGGAAGTCCAGTTGCCAACTTCAGTGAGGATGCCCTCCTGCGATTTTTTGTAAACCTGCTTTTTGGGGCTGTACGGCCCGGCGTATAATTGGTCGCGGATCCAATCCTGCCCGGTGTGCGGCCCCCAGTCGAGGTAGGGGATGCCCCGGCGGCCCACCGTCCAGTCGAGGCGCGGGTCGAGCGGTCGAGTGTCGGGGGTAAACGTATCGGTGGCACTGATGCCGAGGTCGTTGATGACGGGTTCGTCGTTGTGGCTGCCATCCAAGATGGGCAGGCCGTTTATCGTTCTGAACGAATTGACAAGGTCGTGGCTTGGTTGGAAGAAGCCGCAGCAGCCTCCCGGCGAAGCGCCGCCGCTTTTGTACGGGAAGTTGAGCACTTCGCCCCATCCGCCGTTCCAACCACCGGAGCCATCGTTCACGGAGTATTGCACGGTGTAAATGGACTCGACGCCGTTGCGATTGGCGGCATCGAACACGTCACCGTACCTAGGCTCCAGCCCGATGGGGTGGCCGTCGGGGGCAGTATCATCATTGCCATCCACCACATCTTCGAGGTAGGTTTTGGCTGTGGCGTAGTCCTTGTTGAGCTGCATCAGCGTCTTGGCCAATAGTACCTTGGCCACCGTGCGGTTGAACCTGCCGACCTGTCCCATGTTGTAATCCAGTTCTAGCCCTACCTCCAGGTCGGCGATGATTTGTGCCCGAACATCATCTTGGTTGGTGACGGTTTTCAGGTCGGTGTCTTCGTCCACGTAGCAGATTTTTTTCCACATCCGCCACGCTTCAAAATGGTAAAGCCCCCTGAGCATGCGCGCCTGCCGCCGGAAGGAGTCGGCTTCTTCGGCGGTGACAGTGTTGCGTTTTTCTGCTATTGCCAACACTTTCAGTGCCTCGTTGCAACGGGAAATGCCTTCGTAAACCGACCGCCATTTTACACTCAAGTAACTGTTGGTAGGCTGCTCTGAGTAGTTTTGGACAGGTATGATGTCTGCATTGTCGCCAGAGTCGCTGCCCCTGTTCGCCTCTAGTCCGCGGATGCTGCCATACAGCCAATTGGAAGATGCTGCCTCCCAGCCAAAGCCGCTGGAAGAAACGCCGTCAATCATGCCGTAAGCACCGATGAGGAGGGCGTTCACACCGTCCTTGGTAGCCAGCACGGAAGCGTCCGTCATGCCGTTGGGCGTCAGCTCGATAAATTCGTTTTTGCAGGAAAAAGGGAGCGCAAGGGCCAGCAGCATCAAGAGGGTTTTGATTTTTGCCATTTCTCACGGGTTTTGAGATAAATGTATGAAAACCATTGTAAATACTTGACGCTCAATGAGGAAATGCGTGTTTTGAATCACAAAAGCTTCGTCTGATGCTGAAATGCTAACCAGTTTTCTAGTTGCTAGAAGCACCCGGCAGGGGCGAAAAAAAAGAGGCTATCCAAAACTGGACAGCCTCTCTCTTTTTTCTGAAACAAGTTTCACTACCTGTTTTGCTCCAAACGACCTTGAGTGAGGTCAATCTGAGCCTGTGGAACTGGGTAATTCACGTCCTCAGACCCCACTGTAGCGCTACCGTAGAGCAGGTTGAGTTTTGACCTTTCGAAGTCCAAAGCCCTGTTTAGCTCGCTTTCTACGTTGCCCCAACGCTGGAGGTCAAAATAGCGGTGGCCTTCCATGCCGAGCTCCAGTTTGCGCTCCATGCGGAGTGCTGTTCTGGCGGCGTCTGCACTGGTCCAAGGAGTATTGTATAAACCAATCACGTAGTTGGCAGCATTGGAACCATCGTCATTTTTCACCCAACTATCCGGGTTGGCAGCACGCGCCCTGATAAGGTTAACATTGGCGCGAGCACCTTCCAAGTCGTTATTTTCGATTTGGCACTCAGCCAAGAGCAGCAGTACGTCGGCGTAGCGGATGAGGCGGTAGCCGTTGGCAGTCCAGCCGGATGTCCAGTTGCCCACCTCGGTGAGGGTTCCTTGCTGCGACTTCTTGTAAACCTGCTTCTTCGGGCTGTATGGGCCAGCGTAGGATTGGTCACGAACCCAGTCTTGGCCAGTGTGTGGTCCCCAATCGAGGTAGGGGATGCCCCTGCGGCCTACTGTCCAGTCGAGCCTTGGGTCAACTGGGCGGCTGTCCGGCGTGAATGGGTCGTTGATGGTCAAGCCCTTGTCGTCAGCGAGCGGGTCGGTTGTGTAGGAGTTGTCCAACAAAGGCAGGCCATTTGCGTCAACCTTGAAAGAGTTGACGAGGTCGTAGCTGGGCTGGAAGAAGCCGCAGCATCCACCAGGAGAGCCGTTGTTGCCTTTGTATGGGAAGTTGAGTACTTCGCCCCAACCGCCGTTCCAACCACCGGAGCCGTCGTTTACAGAGTACTGAACGGTGTAAATGGCTTCAACGCCATTGCGGTTGGCAGCGTCGAAGATGTCGCCGTAATTGGCTTCGAGACCGATGGCAGAGCCGTCGGGGGCCGTGCCGTTGTCAACTACCCACTGGAGTTCTACCTGGGCTTTTGCATAGTCTTTCTTCATCTGCATCAGCGCCTTGGCGTAAAGTACCCGTGCCACCGTGCCGTTGAAGCGGCCGATTTGGTCCATGTTGTTTGGCAGGGCAGTACCTGCTTGCAGGTCGGCCAAGATTTTGTCCGTTACGTCAGCTGTGTTGGTTATAGTTGTAAGGTCGGTGGTCTCGTCCACGTAAGGGATGTTCGTCCACATCCTCCATGCCTCGAAGTGGTAGTAGCCACGAAGTGTTTGAGCTTGAAGGCGGAAGGAAGTAGCTTCGTCAGCTGTTACGGTTCCGTTTGTCTCAGCTACTGCCAACACAGTGAGTGCTTGGTTGCAGCGTGAAATGCCTTCGTAAACCGACCTCCACTTCACGTTGAGGTAAGGGTTGGTAGCAGCTTCGGAGTAGGTCTGGATTGGGTTGATGTCTGGCTGGTCGCCAGAGTCGGTACCCTTGTTGGCCTCGAGGCCGCGGATGCTGCCGTAAACCCAGTTGGATGAGGCAGCTTCCCAGCCAAAACCACTGGAAGAAACGCCGTCAACCATGCCGTAGGCACCAATCAACAAGTTGTTCACGCCATCCTTGGTTGCCAAGATGTCGGCGCTCAACGACCCGTTCGGAGATACATCCAAGAAATCCTCCTTGCAGGAGAAAGGTAGGGCCAGTATTAGGCCAAGAAGAATTGCTAATTTGATATTTAATCGCTTCATTTTTTATGTCAGTTTGAATTGTTATGGTTAGAACGAAACATTCAAGCCAAAGATGAACTGCTTCACGAGCGGGTAGTTGCCGAAGTCAACGCCAAATGCTGTGTCGCCACCGTTGTTGATGTCTGGGTCAATACCTGAGTATTTGGTTGCCGTGAAAAGGTTGACACCTTGGACATAGAGCCTAGCCTTGCTCAAGCCAGCCTTGGCTATCAAGTCGGCTGGCAGGGTGTAGCCAAGTTGCACGTTCCTCAGGCGGAGGAAGGAGCCATCTTCTACGTAGTAGCTGACAGACTGGGTGTTGTTCGAGAAGTTCGACTTGTTGGAAGCCTTTGGCGTAGTGGCACCCGTGTTCTCCGGCGTCCAGCTGTTGTAGAGCAGGTCGGCGCTCTTCTGGTTTTGGAAGGAAGGCCAGAAATCGAGCCACCACCTGTTGTAGTTGAAGATGTCGTTGCCCTGTGAGCCAAAGAAGAAGGCGCTCAGGTCGAAGTCTTTCCAAGTCAGGCCAAGGTTCAAGCCGTAGGTAAAGTCTGGGTTAGGGTTGCCGAAGAAGACCCTGTCGTCGCCAGTGATGACACCGTCGCCATCCGTGTCTTGGTAGCGGAAGAAGCCTGGCTCAGCACCGTCTTGTGTTGGTGCACCATCCACCTCTGCATCGCTCTGGAACAAGCCGATGACTTGGTAGCCGTAAAATTCTGAAATGGAGCGGCCCACTTGGTTGCGGTTGAAGCTACCAATCCTCGTGTCACCGAAGCCGGAATCAAAGTAGTCAATGTTGTCGGTGATCTTGGTGATCTCGTTCTTGTAGGTGGTGAAAGTCACGGTTGCATCCAAGCGGAGGTCGTTGGTGATGTCTGTGCGGTAGTCCACTTGCACATCAATGCCCGTGTTCTTCATGTCGCCGATGTTGATTTGCGCTTGTGGGGCATTGCCGTAGGTAGCGTCAACCTGGCGTGTGAACAAAAGGTCTTGTGCCTCTTTCGTGTACCAGTCGAAAGACAATTGAACCTTGCTGTTGAACAAACTTGCATCAAAACCGACGTTGGTTGTGATTTGAGTTTCCCATTTTGAGTCCAAGTTGCCAGCAAAGTTGGCTGCAAATCCTTGCAATGAAGAAGTTCCAGTACCGTTCAAATCATAGTAAGTGCTACCTGGGTCGCCACCAAAGTTGTTGAACTGGTTGAAAGGACTAACCGCACGCTGGTTGCCCATCGTACCGTATCCACCCCTGATTTTCATGTCGGAAAGGAAGTCTGCTGCGATGAAGTCACTGACCCTTACGCCTGCCGACACGGATGGGAACACGCCGTACCTGTAGTCCTTGCCGAAGTTGGAGGCACCGTCCCTCCTGACCGTAGCACTCAGGTAGTAGCGGTTGTTGTAAGAGTAGTCTGCCCGCAAGAACTGGGAAACAAGCCTAGTTGGCGTATTGAAACCAGAGTTTGCAGCTACAATGGCTGCACCATTGGTGACGGTGCGGAAAGCTGGGTCGATGGAGAAATAGCCAGCCTTGGTGGCGCTCAAGTTCCTGCCGATACCGTATTCAACAGCTTCGTAGCCAGCTACTGCAAGCAGCCTGTTCAAGCCAAAATTCTTGTCGAGGGTAAGGGTGTTCGTCCAAACCCAGTCAGAGTTGAAATAAGCGTTCTCGTTGTAAGAAGATGTTGCTTGGTTTTCAGCCCTTTCGTAAGTGGCGCCAGTCCAGTCGGTGTTGTATCCACCCTGATAGGTACCACCAAAAGTGGAGCGGAAGTTCAAGCCATCCATGAGCTTGATGTCGCCAAAGATGGAGCCCAGCACGCGGATGTCTTTTTGGCGGTCTTCGGCATTGCGCTCCAGGTCCGCCAAGATGTTTGGTGTGTTGCCGGTACGTGAAGCGATACCCGTGCCGCCATATTCACCAGCTACGAAATTGTGGGAGATACCCTGAACTGGCTCAGTGATGACAGCGGGAATGATAGGCTGTGACATGTAAACCCTTGAAATTGGGCTACCCTCGAGACCATTGCCACTTACGCCATTGCCCACACGGCCAGTTACGGTCAGGTTTTCGCCAACAGTAACGCGGCCTTTGGCAACCTTGAACTCAGAGTTCAAGCGTGCAGAATAGCGCTGTGCAAAGTTTGTGAGGATGATACCTTCTTGGTCGAAGTAGTTCAGGCCAGCGTAGAAACGCGCATTGTCGTTGCCACCAGACAGCGAAATATCGTGGTTCTGAATTATGGCGTTGCGCGTAATTTCTTCGAACCAGTCGGTGTCGCCAGCCCATGAAGGGAGTGTGGGATTTGGATTGGCGGAAGAGCCGTAGATTGGGTGGTTTTCGCTATCGAGCACACCATCACCATCAGCATCTACCGTTCCGTCAAGTTTGTCGTTTTTGTAAACCAACCATTGCAGGTCTGCATACTCCTGGGCGTTGAGGATGTCCAAATTACCTACGCTCGGGTTTTGCGACCCATAGTACATGTCATAGCTCACTTTCACGCCCTTGCTCTGGCCCCTTTTTGTCGTAATCAAGATTACGCCGTTGGCGGCTCGTGCACCGTAAATGGATGCGGCACCTGCGTCCTTCAACACGGAGATGTTCTCCACGTCGTTCGGGTTCAGCGTTGATACGTCCGTGGTAGGCACACCGTCCACGATGTAGAGCGGGTCGTTGGCACCTGTGAACGAGGCAAAGCCCCTGATGCGCACCTTGGCCACACTGCCCGGACGGCCGTCACCCGATACCGTCACGCCCGATACCCGACCCTGCAACTGACTGTTGATGTTGCTGCTGGGAATCTGCTTGAGGTCGTCGGTGTTGACAGTGCCAACGGCACCTGTCAAGTCCTTCTTTTGTTGAGCTGAGTAGCCCGTCACAACCACCTCTGAGAGGCTGGTGGCGGATTCAGTCAAGGCGACGTTGACCGTGGTTTGGCTCCCGACTGCCACTTCCTGCGACTCGTAACCAGTGTACGAGACGACCAAAACAGCATCGTTGCCAGTCAATCTGATGGAATAGCTACCATCAATGTCGGTAATGGTGCCTGAGTCAGTGCCCTTCACGAGGATGGTTGCACCAATCAGCGGTGAGTTGTCGGTGGACGACGTCACCGTGCCGACAACCGTTCGCTGCGCAAAGGCAACGGAGGCACTTGCTACGAATAGCAAAGTGAATAATGAGAGTAAAAAAGATCGTTTCATAATTACCATTATAAATGTTTAAGTTGGTGAAAAATGCCATTCAGTTTTGAAACCTGCTCTCTCAAGTTTCCCGCGATGTTGGTGGTTTAAAGAATTTCTATACTAGGCGGAGTCTATTTTGCATCTTGTGACTACTTGGTTAGGTATTGGCGGATATGTTCATGAGGCGCTAACTTACAAAAGCGAGGGCTAAGGTAATATTGTTTCTTTTACACCAAAAGATTTTTTTGGAAAATTCTGTTTCATCAAAATTCTATTCAAGGCAATTTTAGTGCGGCATGACTTAAAAATGCTTCTTATTTAAAAAGTATTTCGGGGTAATACAAACTAAGGTGTAGCAGCAATGGACGGATGATGGCTGCTTTTCCAGTCAATTGCCATGTTTTAGGGTGGTTGGGTGTGACGCATAGCCAGATGTGACCATTTACCCCGTAATCGCCGTTATGTTGAATAAAAAAGCGCCTCCCGGAAAACCACGGGAGGCGCTCAACAATTCACTCAGTTTTGTCTAATCTAAAAGTTGTATGTAACTCCAAATAAACCACTAATCGTTTGGTTGGCAGC
>CAYTZS010000009.1:0-55771 GCA_964442355.1 uncultured Saprospiraceae bacterium
CAAGTCTATTTTTGAGGCATTCATCCATGCTGGTGCAGTGAACGAGTGCCGGGTGAAGGTCGTGCCGATTCACTCGGAAACCTTGGCTGGCGACTACGCTGAAGTAGAACGCAAACTGGAAGAGTTTGACGGGATTTTGGTAGCCCCAGGTTTTGGCGAGCGAGGCATCGAGGGTAAAATCAATGCCATCCGTTATGCCCGTGAGCACAAAATGCCCTTCTTTGGTATCTGTTTGGGCATGCAATGTGCCGTCGTAGAGTTTGCCCAAAACGTGTTGCAACTGCCAGGTGCAGCCTCTACGGAGGTAAACAAAAAGGCAGAAAACCCGGTCATCGACCTGATGCCCGAACAACGGAAAATCACTAAAAAAGGTGGCACCATGCGGCTCGGCGCTTACAATTGCGACCTGAAAAAGAACTCCAATGCCCACAAAGCTTATCGCTCGCTTCAGATCAGCGAACGCCACCGCCACCGCTACGAATTCAACAACGACTACTTGGAGCGGATGGAAAAAGCTGGCCTCCAAGCCACTGGCATGAATCAGGAGAACAACCTTGTCGAGATTGTTGAACTGAAGGACCACCCGTGGTTTGTTGGAGTTCAGTTCCACCCAGAATTGAAGAGCACCGTGGAAAATCCACATCCGCTTTTTGTGGGTTTTGTCAAGGCTTGTTTGAAGTAGCAAATGCTTCACATGTCGAGCAAGCTGCTGTTTTATCCAATAGTTATTGTTGCAACGTGGCTCGTGCGCAACAACCCCTTCTTTTGGGACACCGTACAGCTTGCTTCGAAGCATGCGCATTTTTTTTACGAGACTGATTTTCAGTCACTTATACTTCCCAGAGAAATAGACAGCGGCCATCCGCCGCTGTTTGGGATGTACTTGGCGGCTGCTTGGCAGCTTTTTGGCAAAACAGTGGCCGTTAGCCATTTTGCCATGCTGCCCTTCCTGCTTGGTATCGTTTTTTTCTTGCAAAAAATTGGTGAAAAGCTGCTCGGAAAACGCAATGCCATTTGGTTGATGCTGCTTTGTTTCGCCGACCCAGTCCTGTTGGGCCAAGCAGTGCTTATTAGCCCGGACGTGGTGCTGGTTTGCTGCTTTTTGATGTCACTTTGGGCAATATGGTCGGGCAAGTCGGCATTGCTGGGTTTGGGAATCATCGGTGTCGGCTTGGTGAGTATGCGTGGAATGATGTTGGGGGTGGCGCTTTTCTTCTTTTCACTGTTTTGCTCCAACGAGAAAATTGGGTTCTCCCTATTTTTCAAGCGCTTGATTCCATTTCTGCCTGGTGGGCTGCTGGCTGGCGGGTACTTATTTTACCATTGGCAACAAACCGGCTGGATTGGCTACCATGCGGACTCTACTTGGGCACCAAGTTTTGAACGAGTTGATTTTCAAGGTTTTGTAAGAAACTGTGCGGTGTTGGTTTGGCGATTTTTGGATTTTGGGCGGGTAATTTTATGGGTGGTTTTGGCCTTATTTTCATTTGCCCTCTTCAAAGCAAACAGCTGGCGACTTCCAAAAATTGACCGCCATCAACCCATCTCGCAGCTAGTAGTATTGACATTGCTGGTTTTCTTGGTGCTTACACCTTCTCAAATATTGTACAAAGGATTGCTGGCGCACAGGTATTTTTTGCCTTTGTTTCTGTCGCTAAACTTGTTGGCTGGGTATCTACTGGTTAACAAATCAGCTTTGATTTTTAATGGAAAATGGATGAAGCTGGCTGTTCTAGGCACTTGCTTCGGTTTAACGACAGGCAATTTTTGGGTTTACCCTCCAAAAATCTCGATGGGATGGGACAGCACGTTGGCTCATCTACCTTGGTATCAACTTCAAAATCAGGTGCAGGAGCACCTCCATCAAGCTGGAATACCACTTCATGAGGTTGGGACGGCCTTTCCAAGCATCGGGCCACGAGAAATTCACGAGTTGAACGGTATTGAGGATGGTTTTGCGGAAAAGGACTTGTCAAAAAACTGCCTTGTTTTTTATTCAAACATCATGAATGACTTCACTGATAGTGAAATTGATGCACTGAATAAAAATTGGGATAAAGCTTTTGAGCGCAAATCTGGTGGTGTTAGGGTTGTTTTGTACAAAAACAGGAATCAACGACTATGCGAAAATTGACCATGGAGGAGCTAGGGCGTGCCACCCCCGAATCGTTCAGGAAGCAGTCCAAAACACCAATCGTTTTGGTGCTTGACAACCTACGCTCGGCACTGAATGTAGGTTCGGCCTTCCGTACAGCTGATGCTTTTGCTTTGGAGAAAATTTACCTTTGCGGCATCACTGCTACTCCTCCTCACCGTGAGATTTTGAAAACAGCCCTGGGGTCAACGGATACGGTGGTTTGGGAGTACACGGATGATGCAACCACGGCAATAACTGCATTGAAAAATGATGGTTATGAAGTGTGGGCGGTTGAGCAGGTGGAGGGTAGCAAGCAGTTGCAAGACTTTGATTATCAGCCAAATGTGAAAATAGCCTTAGTCTTTGGCAATGAAGTGGATGGGGTAGGAGAGGAGGCCTTGCGTATTTGCGATGGCTGTTTGGAAATACCACAATTTGGCACCAAACACTCATTGAACGTAGCGGTTTGTGTCGGCATCGTTGTGTGGGAGTTGATGAGACGAATCAAGTTATAACAAGCATAAAATTCAAGACAATGAACTATTGGTTGGTGAAATCTGAGCCTGGTGAGTACAGTTTCGATGACCTGTTGAAGGATGGTAGCACCGTTTGGAGCGGTGTGCGCAACTATGCAGCCCGAAACAACCTTCGAGCGATGAAAGCTGGCGAGCTTGTGCTTTTCTACCACAGCGTTGACGACAAAGAAGTGGTGGGCATCTGCAAGGTGTCCAAAGAGTTTTACCCAGACCCAACCGCTACGGACGGTGACTGGTCGGTGGTAGATGTTGAACCAGTTAAAAAGCTCAACAAGCCAGTTCACCTCGCTGAAATCAAAGCTTCAACTGATTTGAAAGACATTGCCTTGGTCAGGATTGGCCGCCTCTCAGTTATGCCATTGGAGAAAGCTCAGTTTGAAAAAATCATTGAAATGGGTGAAACTAATTTGTGATGAACAAGTGACGCTACCCTCAAAAGTCGTCTTCAATTGGGTTCGGCTGAAAGAAGCCGATGGACGCTCGACTCTTAGAGGATTACTTTTTACAAAACAAACTGTGTTTTTGAATTAATGTGACGTTTCAAAAAGGTTAAGATTGCAAAAATATTGATGCAGATGACGGATTTTTGTCAAAGAATAATGATTTTTGCGGCGTTGCAGTAGAGAGATGATTTTCAACACTGTGACAATAGTCCGATTTGACCAATGTTTTTTTTCTGATGAAACCCTGTTACATTTGTGTCTCGTTTTGACAGTCTCGTTTAAAAGTTGAAATTTTCTCCCCGTATATTTCCCTTAGCCGATTAACTTAAGCTCGTTTAGAGCTTACGGACTATTCTCCTCTCAGTTCCTCGAATTAACATCAACGTATTTGCATGCAAGTATTTGAGGAAACTTGTCTCGATTCTCCCTTGGTCAAATCATTTTGTTGTTTTTGAAGCGCGTTAAGGATTCAAGCTTACAATAGATTTTTAACCAAAACTTACAAAACATGAACATCGCTAAAAAAAGGATCTTGATTATTGAGGATCACGAGAGTATCCGCCTTTTGTTGGGTACAATGCTTAGCAAAACCTACGAGGTAGTCACAAAAAAAGATGGACTTGAGGGCATGGCTTGGCTTGTAAAAGGCAACTTACCAGACCTGATTTTGCTCGACATGAGCATGCCACGACTCAGTGGCAACGATTTCCTTCGAAACATCCGCCAAAGTGGCTTTTTCCGCGACATCCCAGTGATTGTTGTATCGGGCAATGACGGTGAAGAAGATGTGTTGATATGCCAGAACTTGGGTGTTGATGACTATCTGACGAAACCCTTCAATCCAATTTCCCTGAAAAAAAGAATCGAATCGGTACTGTACGAGCCAGCACCCTATGTGCTCAATTAAATTCTGATAAACGCTCTTACAATCAAAGGATTCATTTCCTATTGATTGATGGTAACAAACAAACAACGGCATTATGAACTCAAATTTACCAGTTAAAAACACCGAACTTAATTTGTACGAGATCGTCGTACTTGGATTTGACGGCTCTTTTAACGAATGCCTCATCAATGCTTCTGGCATTGAGAATGGCTTCCAAATCCGTGAGTTTGAAAACTCATTCCTCGCTTTCCAATGGCTTCACAAGGCGGTAGCCACCCACGAAAACCTCGATTTACCCAAGGCCATAGTTTGTGAATTCGGTTCGCTTGAAGAAGAGAATTTTCTACTGCTCCAAAACGTAAAAAAGCATCCGCAACTCAAATACCTTCCGCTCATCGCAATGAACAGGGACGGCCTCAACCACAAAATGGAGGCACTTCAGCTTGGGTTCGATGATTATTACGATGTGCCGGTACACTGGCAAGTATTGCGTGAACGGGTTGACTTTCTAACTAAATTCAAGCTAGAATTTGATGCATTTGAAGCGGAAGAGACCGAAGAGCTTGGCGTGAAGATTTCCTTTGCCAAACGCCTTTTCGACCTCGTTTTCGCCACTTTGGTGATTTTGGCCATTAGCCCAATCCTGTTGTTGATAGCTGTGGCCATCAAATTGGAGTCAAGGGGGCCTATCGTTTATCGTTCGAAGCGAGTAGGTACTGGTTATCATGTGTTCGACTTCTTGAAGTTCCGTTCCATGTACCGTGATGCAGACCAACGGCTCAACGACTTAGCGCACTTAAATCAATATTCCTCTAGCGATTCAGGGCCGCTTTTCACCAAAATCAACAACGACCCACGGGTGACTAAAGTCGGGCGATTTATTCGCAAAACCAGCTTGGATGAGCTGCCACAGCTTTTCAACATTCTGAGAGGTGACATGTCTATCGTGGGCAACAGGCCGCTCCCACTCTACGAAGCTAAGCAACTTACCCGTGACCTTTGGGCCAAACGTTTCTTGGCACCTGCTGGGCTTACTGGCCTTTGGCAGGTAACCAAACGGGGCAAAAACGACATGTCTACCGAGGAGCGCATCAGCTTGGATGTCACTTACGCCGACAAAAACTCCTTTTGGTTTGACATGAAAATCATCGCAAAGACCCCATTTGCCATCATCCAAGAAGAAAACGTCTAGTACAGCATGGTTTCCATTATTACCGTCAACTTCAATTCACTCGAAGTCACTTGTGAATTGCTCGAATCTGTGCGCAGGTTCGGTGGCAACGACGTCGAGGTCATTGTAGTGGACAACGCATCGGTGGAAGACCCAAAAGAATACCTGAGGAACCATTATCCGGAAGTAATTTATGTCAGAAGCGAAAAGAACCTTGGCTTTGCAGGTGGCAACAACCTTGGCATCAGGGCAAGCAAAGGTGACTTCTTGTTCTTCCTCAACAACGATGCTGAACTGACCGAAGGGGCGCTCGAAAAGCTCTTGAAACTTTTCAGCACAAATTCCGGAATCGGCATCGCAAGTCCGAAAATTTGTTACCATAACGCTAGACCGGGTAGTGAGCAAGACGTTATTCAGTACGCAGGTACGACGCACGTCCATCCGCTCACTGCCCGGAACAGCACTCTCGGCGAGCGGGAGGTGGACAACGGACAGTATCACACCGCCCAACCGACTGCTTATGCGCACGGCGCCGCCATGATGGTGCCTCGTGAAGTCTTGAACAAGGCTGGAATGATGTCGGAAGACTTCTTCCTTTATTATGAAGAACTGGATTGGTGCGAGCAAATCAGACGTGCAGGCTACGATGTGTGGGTAGAACCCAACGCAAAGATTTACCACAAGGAAAGCTACTCTGTGGGCAAAATCAGTGCATTGAAAACCTACTACATCAACCGCAACCGCCTGTTTTTCATGAAGCGGAATCGGAGCAGAACTCAATGGATGGCATTTTGCGTCTTCTTGTTCTTTTTCACCATCCCAAAGAACACGTTGGTGTTCGCCATGAAAGGTGATTGGGTCAACCTCAAAGCATTTTGGAAAGCAATCCGGTGGAATTTCACCGGTCAAAATATAAGTCCAGTCTCTCCCCCCCTTACTTTTTTCCTCAAGGCAACTTGAAGGAAAGCTAGCCTCAGAAAACCTAAAACTTAAAGCCAGTCTCTACCCCCCGAACTTTTTTTTTAGAAGTTAGACAGGAGACTTTAGACCGTAGATTTCCCAAAGCAACGCAAGAAAAGCCAGTCTCTACCCCCCGAACTTTTTTCCCTCCTCATTTCAGGCTGTCGTGCCTGAAATGCAATTGCCGGAAACCTGCTACTTTTGCCAAAACACTGAATAAACACGATGGATTTCATCAGCTACACGTACATCCTTGTATCCGCCATCCTCATTTTCTTCTTGGTGTTGCCGACGCTGAACGTGTTTTTTTCACAGTTCACCACCGAGAAGCTTAAGACACCAAAACAACCCCGTGACTTCGATTTTGGCAACATCATCACTGCCTACAAGAACGCCGACATCGCCAAAGGGCTGGTGAAATCACTGCTTAAACAGCAACATACCCGTCATCATATTTACCTCGTGGCCGATGGCTGCGACCTCAGCAACTGGGACATCGAGCATGAACAATTGACGGTGCTGCGTCCTAGCGAACCTCTCAACCTCAAGGCAAAGAGCATCATTCATGGCATCGAAAACTTCGTCAGGCAGCACGATTATATCACGGTGTTCGATGCGGACAACTTGGCGCACCCCGATTTTTTGACGGAGATGAACCGCTATGCCAACGCTGGCTTCGTGGCGATACAAGGACAGCGCACTGCAAAGAACCTGGACACGCTGATGGCTTGTGCAGATGCTTTGGGGGAGTTTTACAAGAACTATATTGATAGGGTGGCGCCGTACCGCATCGGTTCGTCGGCGGTAATAAGCGGCAGCGGCATGGCAGTGGAGGCCGAACTGTACAAGGCATACCTTGCCAGCCCCGAAATTGAGCAGGGCAAGCACCTGTGGAAAAAAATGCTGCAAGAGGACAAAATCCTTCAGAACTTTTTGCTCCGCAAGAACACCAAAATCGCTTATGCCTGGGATGCCATTTGCTACGACGAAAAAGTCAACAGCGCCGATGCCGTGGAGACGCAGCGCAGCCGCTGGCTGTTCAGCTATTTTCAGAACATCCCGAATTCACTGGGCATCCTGCGGAGGGGCATCCTGAATTTCAGTTGGAACCAATGGCTGTTTGGCCTCGTGACCATCGCCCCACCGATGTTCATCATGCTGGCAACGGCGGTCGTGCTGGCCGTTTTGTGCTTGTTCATCAATCCGTGGATATCTTTGGCGCTCATCGCCGCCGACGTGGTATTCGTGCTGACCATCTTCTGGACGCTGCGACTGAGCAATGCCCCGAAACCCGTTTGGAATGCCGTAGCTGCCATGCCTTCATTCGTTTTGCGTCAGCTAAAAGGGCTTTTCAAGATGACCAATCCCAACAAAAACTTCAAGCACACGGAGCACAAGGTGAGTGTGACCATTGAAGAGGTTTTGAAGTGAGTTGACAACTTATGGAGATGGTCTTTACGCTTCAATAAGCGCTCGCCACGCTTATCGAGACGTAATTTACGCTTCCTTAAACGTTCGCCACGCTTATCGAGACGTAATTCACGCTTCCGTAAGCGCTTGCCACGCTAATTGAAACATAACTCACGCTTCCTTAAACGTTCGCCACGCTTATCGAGACGTAATTCACGCTTCCGTAAGCGTTCGTTGCGCTTCAAGAGACGAAATGAGCACTTATCGAACCTAAAATTGAACACATGCAATACTCCGCCGAAGAAACGATAGCCGCTATCAACGCTTGGGACGAAGCTACGAAGGCCCATTTTCACCGCCTCGTGTCGGTGAACCTGACCATCTCCATCCGGGTGATGATGGAAAACGACGACCTGACTGCCGAGCAAAAACTCGCTGAAATCAACCTGCTCAACGAGTTCCACCATCGGCTATTGAGTTGGTGGCGCAGTGGCGACGGGGAGTGGCAGTCGGCGGAAAAGCTGTTCGGACTGCTCCAGTTCTATGCAGAGAAGATGCTGAAGCGGGGCGCTGTGGAGTTTCCGGTAGCGTCGGCGTTTGAGACGGTGCAGGGGCTGCGAGCTACCAACAACTGATGAAGAAGCTGGCATATATCGCTCTGATAATCAATGTTTTGTTGTTGTCAGTTTTTGCCTTCGCCCTCCATCGGTATGGTGGCTGGCGCAATCTATGGGCAAAAGTGAACAACCGGGGCATCGAGAAGACCTATTTTCATCGCAAAAACCTGTTTGAAATGCTACCTCCCAAAGACGGGGCCATCGTCATGCTCGGCAACAGCATCACTGCCGGGGGCGAGTGGCCCGAACTGCTCGAAACCCCAAACATCATCAACCGGGGCATCCCCGGCGACCACTGCGACGGGATGCGGGAGCGCCTCGATGAAGTGCTGCGCCACCGCCCCTCAAAGTTGTTCTTGATGGCTGGCATAAACGACTTGGCTTACTTCCCTCCTGCCAAAGTTTGGCCCAAATACGAGCAGTTGGTTGAAGAAATTTTGACAAAATCCCCTGATACGAAACTCTACCTCCAGAGTGTGCTGCCCGTCAACAACCTCGTCAGTCCGACCTCCGTTGACAACGAAGACGTGCAAGCGCTGAACGCCCAAATCAAGCAATTGGCAGCGACAAAAGGACTGGTTTATTTGGATGTTTACCGGGTGCTGCAAGATTTGGACGGAAATTTGGATGCTGCATACACCCTCGATGGCGTCCATATCAACGGGGCAGCCTACCTGAAATGGGCAGCGGTGATTAATGGAGAATTGAAAATTGAGAATTGAGAATGGCCGCACGTCTGCCAATTCTCAATTCTCCATTTTCAATTCTCAATTGAGAAAAAATGATTTTCAACAGCCTTACATTTTTGGCGTTCATCGCCATTTTCCTGCCGCTTTATTTTGCCCTGAAGGGCAATGCAAGGCTTTGGCTCAGCCTCGTGGCGAGCTATGTGTTCTATGGCTGGTGGGACTGGCGCTTCCTCAGCCTGATTGCCATTTCCACGCTGGTAGACTATTGGCTTGGCCGAAGCATTGGTGCCGAGCATGATGACAAGAAGCGACACAAGTTGCTGATAGTCAGTATGGTACTCAATTTGGGCTTTCTCGGTTTTTTCAAATACTTCAATTTTTTCACCGATTCCTTTGTCTCGCTGTTGCAAAATTTTGGGATGAACCCCTCTGTGCATACCCTGAAAATCATCCTGCCAGTTGGTATTTCATTTTACACTTTCCAGAGCATGTCGTACACAATTGATGTGTACCGAAAGCAAATTCAGCCAGAACCCAACCTCCTCAAGTTTGCCACTTTCGTGGCTTTTTGGCCGCAACTTGTGGCCGGGCCAATCGTGCGGGCAGCGGATTTTTTGCCGCAGTTCCAAAAAGACCACGACTTCAATTGGGACAGAATCGTGAGCGGCACGGGGCGGGTACTTTGGGGCTTTTTCAAGAAATGCGTGGTCGCTGATTCGTTGGCCCCATTCGTGGACCAGATTTTTGCGGAGCCAAATGCTTTTACGAGCGTCAATTTGCTCATTGGCGTCGTGTTCTACTCCTTCCAGATTTACTGCGACTTTTCAGGGTATTCCGACATTGCCATCGGCTTCGCTCGTATCCTCGGTTTCAATTTCATGGAGAACTTCCGAACGCCGTATTTCAGCCAAAACTTCAGTGAATTTTGGTCACGCTGGCATATCTCGCTGTCGAGTTGGCTGCGAGACTACCTCTACATCCCGCTCGGTGGCAATCGCAACGGTAAATTGGCCACCTACAAGAACAACATGCTGACCATGCTGCTCGGCGGGCTCTGGCACGGTGCCAACTGGACGTTCGTGTTTTGGGGGTTTCTGCATGGGATGTACCTCATCGGGCAACGAGCTTTGGGCAAACCTTTCGGCGCAGTCATGAACGGCATGCACTTCCCGAAGCCACTGAAAATCGGGGTCAATATCGCCCTGACTTACTTTTTTACCTGCTTGGCTTGGGTGTATTTCCGCAGTCCAAACTTCGACACCGCCACTGATGTCATCACTGGAATCGCCGGGTTTGAAGGTTTTTCTTTTGTAAACGTGATGAACAAATTCACGGTGATGAAAGGGGTGCTGCTTATTGGCATCCTGCTCACGGTGGAGGTCACCGACCTTCGGATGCATTGGAATGGGCTGGCCTTTCGCAATCCCACTTTCCGCATTGTGGCCTATGCCACGTTGTTGCTGCTGATTGCATTCCTCGGTTCGTTTGGCAGTGGAGCGTTCATTTACTTTCAGTTTTAACCTGACTCGATGAAAAAATCCTATTGGATATTTGCCACGATAGCCCTCGCCCTGTTGGGCGATCGGGCGGGTGGTTGGTTTTTGGGTAAAATCACGACAGAAAGCCAGTTCCGATACTCCCGGCTTTACGGCAGCAATGATGCCGCCGATGTGCTGTTCGTCGGCAACTCTCGTGGCCTCTCTTTTTTCCAGCCTTATGCTGAGGAAAAAACAGGCCTATCCACTGCCAACCTCAGCTACAATGGTATGCCCATTGGCCTTGCCGCCCCCCTCGTGATGGACTATCTCGACCGCCATCCTGCGCCCAGGGTCATAGTGATGGACATTTCGCTGATGGACAGCGTGCGCATGGACAAAAAGCTGACCTACCAGTTCAATCACTACTCCCCGTATTCCGAAAGGTTGTCCACCATTTTGAAAAACGACTTCCCCAACGACTATTACGTGGGCAAGTTGAGCCACCTTTACCGCTACAACAGCGAGGTTTTTCAGCGCACTTTTTACTACTGGAAAAAATCGGACAAAGACTGGCTGCTCGACCGGGTGATTTCGCCCCAAATGGTAAGCGATGTCGAAAAACAGAAGCCGCTTCGTTTCCATTATGGCCCAGAAATGCTGGGAAAGTTGTCTGAAATGGTCAAGTACGCCCAAGTGAAAGGCACGAGGGTGGAGCTGGTGGTGAATCCTTATTATCCAGCGTTCATTCCGAAAATTGGCAATTTGGACAGCCTGAAAATGGACGTCAACCGTGCAACTGGCTTGACTGTGAAGGACTACGCCAATGCCGTTCAGCAAACTGAGGCATTCGGCGATTACCAGCACGTGAACAAGCAGGGTGCTCGGCTTTACTTGGATAAATTGGTGGAAACAGGTGTGTTGGAAACCCGCAGCGAGTAGAGTCTGGGTAGGTTATTTTTTGAAGCGGTCTTCTGCTTTTCTGGCAATTTCCCACTTGATGCCAATCATTTCTTCCAGTGCAATGATGGACAATTGAATGTCCGTTTCTGCTACAAGCCTTTTCTCTTGGGCATTGTTGTAGGACTCCGAAGCCTGAAGCATGTCTTCCATGTCTAGGTCAGCACTTTTGAATCTTTGCTGTGAAATTTGGTAGGTATTGCGAGCGTCTTCTTCAGCCCTGGTGCGCACTTTCAGCGTTTCGATGGAAAGCAAAAGTTTACGGTAGCGAGCCAGGGTTTCGGCCCGTATTTTCATTTTGTGCTGGTTGCCTTCCATTTCTTTGATGAGCACGTCCACTTCTTCGATGGCCCTTTTTCGCTTGTTGTTGGTAAAGCTACCGAGGCTCACCCCCGCTGTTAGCTGGTAGAGCGGGTACAGCACAAGGTTGTCCGATTTGTCCTTGTCAAGTACGTTTGCCAAGCTCACTTCATTGATGTTGAACCCGAATTTTACATCGTCTTGCCATTCGTTGCGTTGAAGGGTCACTTCCTTTTTCTCGATGTCCTTTTCGTACTCAAGTATTTTGGTTTCAGGACTATTCAACCAAGCCAATTGCACCAGATAATCTTCAAATGAGCTGGGGCGCTGGCCTTCTGGAGCGACAATGGTGTTGTAGTCAATTTGCCCAGCGAGCATGTTGGGTAGTGCCACCGCAAGGAAAATAATGGCTAATGGCTTGAAAAACAGAGAGTTATTGAAATAGCTCATGCTAAAGCAAGTTGATGTTGGACCGTAAAACGACTGAAGCTCGCTCAGGTCACAGGTTTTTGAAACATTGAAAATCCAACAATCAGGCCATAGCGTGGGGGAGGGTGGAATAAAAGATTTTGCAAAACTAAGGCAATCCATTTGTTATTAACCTTGAATTGGACTATTTTTGTACGCTTGAAATTACCTCCCCGCACACTTCGGTATGTTTTGAAGTACCGACCAATTTTCCCAATTAGAACTGGCTAGTAGAAATCATCAATCCCGAAGATTGATTTAAGTGAGTCATAATTAGCTTCCCCCCTCATTTTCTGCCTAGAACAAACACTGTGCAGGTTGACTTAACCTGCACCAAGTAGAACACTATGTACGAAAACAAACACGTGTCGGGTATCATCTCATTCCCTTCGGATACCTGTGTGCATGAGCTTTTTCAGCAACAAGCCCATCGCTGCCCCAATGCAGTTGCCCTTGTATTTGGCACACAATCAATGACTTTCGCTGAGTTGGACAACCGTTCCACTCAACTAGCCCAGCAGCTCCTATCACTTGGCATCCAAACTGAGGACTTCGTTGCCATCTACCTTGAGCGTTCCTTCGAAATGATGATTGGCATTTTCGGCATCCTGAAAGCAGGCGGTGCTTACGTGCCCATTGATGTAGATTATCCAGCCGATCGCATGGCCTTCATGGTCGAGGATTGCCAAGCCAAAGTCATCCTGACCCAGCGTCACCTGAAAGAAAACCTGCCCATTACCAACGCCCAAGTAATCGCACTTGACGAGCCACAGCCCCCAATCGTAAATCGTAAATCACAAATCGTAAATCCTCAAAACCTGGCGTACATGATTTACACCTCCGGCTCCACTGGCAAGCCGAAGGGCTGTATGATTTCCCATGAAAACCTCTGCAACCAACTCGAAGGGCAGCAAGCCATTGCACCTACACCAATTGGTGTCATGATGCTCACTTGCTCCATCAGCTTCGACGTATCGGTGCTGACCATTTTCTGGACACTTTTGCAAGGTGCGCCGCTTGTTTTACCCAGGCAGGGCGAAGAAAAAGACATGGCGCAACTCGCCGATACTATTTTCAGAAACAAGGTCACGCACATCCTCACGCTGCCCTCACTTTACACACTGCTGCTCGACCAAGCGCCTGCGCACAAATTGCAGAGCATCGGGCTGGTCAACGTCAGCGGTGAGGTTTGTCCCACTTCGCTGGCGCAAAAGCATGAGCAAATCATTCCCAATGGGCAGCTTTACAACCTCTACGGCCCTACCGAGGCCACTGTGAACTGTACGTTTTTCAAGTTTCCAAAAGGCTTCAACGAACCGAAAGCGCCCATCGGCATCCCCATTTTAAACTATGAAATTTTCATTCTAGATTCCAACATGCAGGAAGTGCCACGGGGGGAAGTCGGTGAGATTTACATCGGTGGTACCAAGCCCGTCGTGGGTCGTGGCTATTGGAATCGCCCGGAATTGACCGCCGAAAGATTTATTGACGATTTACGATTTACGAATTACGATTGGGGGGCAACGGAAAATCGTCAATCGTCAATCGTCGATCGTAAATTGTACAAAACCGGCGACCTTGCCCGTTGGCAGCCCGACGGCAATATTGAGTTCCTAGGTCGCTCCGATTTTCAGGTAAAGTTTCGAGGCTATCGCATTGAGTTGGGTGAAATCGAGACAGCCATCGCCAACCACCCCGCTGTGCGGGAAACCGTGGTGGTGCTGAAAAATCAGCACGTTGTCAATGAGGGTAAACTGGTAGCATACATCGTTCAAAATCAAGGATTTACGCTGAAGATTAGCGAGTTGCGAGACTTCCTATCTGTCAGTTTGCCAGATTATATGCTGCCCTCGCATTTCGTCTTTTTGGATAAAATACCGTTGACCACCAATGGCAAAATAGACCGAAAAGCACTGCCTGACCCAGACAACGAACGTCCAGAATTGGCACAAGCATACGAAGCCCCGCAGGGCGATTTGGAAAAAATCATTGCTGAAAAATGGGAAGAACTGCTGCAAATCAGCCCCATTGGACGGCATGATAAATTCTTCGAATTGGGGGGCAATAGCATCCTTGCCGCCAAATTCATCGGCGGCTTGATGTCAGCCTGTGAGGCTTCTATTTTCATCACCACCATTTTCGACCACCCAACGGTGGCGAGCTATGCCGCTTTTTTTGAAAAAAACTACGCCAACCTGCTGCCAAGGTTGATGCACGATACTGTCAACATTTATAATCCTACGACAGTGGGAGCGGCTGAAAACGGTCGCTCCCAAAAACTTTCGTCAAAAGACATCGCCGATTTTAGAAAAATCATCCCTGTTCATCTGTTCCCAATCGTCAGCCGCCAATCGTCAATCGTCAATCAAACTGCTCCCATTTTCATTTTGGCGCCGCCCCGCTCTGGTACGACACTCCTACGTGTCATGCTTGCCGGACACCCTGGCCTTTTTGCGTGCAACGAGCTGCAACTGCTTCATTTTGAAACACTTGCAGAACGTGCTGAAGCCTATCAGGGGAAGTTTGCCCTGTGGTCAGAAGGGCTGGTTCGGGCAATTATGGAGCTGAACGACTGTGGAGCAGACGAGGCAAAACTGTTGCTGCACAGCTTCGAAAAACACGGAATGACTACCCGTGAGATGTTTGAACAACTGCAAGAATGGGTAGGCGACCGCCTTGTCGTGGACAAATCGCCGAGCTATGCCCTCGACAGTTTGGCGCTCGAAAAAGCACTTGCCGACTTCCCAAACGCCCGTTTTATCCACCTCGTGCGTCATCCGTACAGCATGGTCAAATCGTTTGAGAAGTATCACATGGACCAGGTGCTGTACTTGCACCCGCACGACTTTTCACCGCAGCAGTTGGGCGAACTAGTTTGGCTGGAAAGCAACCGAAACGCAGTCGAGTTTTTACAAAAACTGCCCGCCAACCAACAGTTCCGCATGGTGTACGAGGATTTGGTGCAAAACCCCGAAGCGGTAATGCACACCATGTGCGAGACGCTTGACCTGCCTTTTCATGAAGGCTTGCTCGACCCGTACAAGGATTTGGACAAGAAAATGACCGACGGCATCTATCACGATAGCCGCTCGATGGGCGACACTAATTTTGACCAAAAGAAAAAGATAGACGCCGGGAAAGCCGAGGACTGGAAAGGGGTTTTGGAGGACAATTTCCTTTCAAATGAAACTTGGGAAGTTGCGCAAGCACTTGGCTATGAGGGGGTTGACGATTTACGATTTACAAATTCCGACGAGACCGTAGCAACAAAGCGGGACGAATCGTCAATCGTCAATCTTCAATCGTCAATCGCAATCATCGGCATGTCCTGCCGCCTCCCTGGCGCCAACAACATCGAGGAGTTCTGGCAAAACCTCGTGGAAGGCAAAGACGTCAGCCAACTCGTCATCGCCGCCGACTTAGATGCGGAGGGAATCGTAAATCGTAAATCGTCATTCGTCAATCGAACATACGCCCTCAATGACCCCTACGCCTTTGATGCTGCCTTTTTTGGGTATCAACCTCGTGAGGCAGAAATGATGGACCCGCAGCATTGCCACTTCCTCGAAACTGCATACGAAGCGCTTGAATCGGCGGGTTACGACCCGTACCGCTTTGAGGGAAAAATCGGCGTGTTTGGCGGCGTAGCGAGAAACACCTACGCACTCAACAACTTACAGACCAACAAGGAATTGTTGGAAAACAGCGGCGGCTGGTACCAAGAAATGCTGGCCTCCGACACCACCTTCAGCATCAGCAGGGTGGCCTATAAACTGAACCTCCGAGGCCCCGCCGTCAACGTCCAAACCGCTTGCTCGACGGGCGGCGTGGCCGTTCACCTTGCTTGCCAAAGCCTGCTTGCAGGAGACAGCGACATGGTCATCGTTGGAGGGGGCAGGGTGCAAGCGCCCGTGCTCGGCGGCTACGAGCATATCGAAGGCGGCCCACTCTCCGCCGATGGCTACTGCCGGGCTTTCGATGCCAACGCAAACGGCATGGTGCAGGGCCATGGCATGGCGATGCTTGTACTAAAGCCGTTGGACAAAGCCATTGCCGATGGCGACCATGTTTGGGCGGTCATCAAGTCCAGCGCCATCAACAACGACGGGGCAGACAAAACGGGCATTACCGCCCCGAGCAGCAAAGGACAGGCCGCCGTCATCCAATCAGCCCTCGAAAAAGCGGGTTTGATAGGCGACCAAATTGGCTACGTGGAGGCGCACGGAACGGGCACGTTCATTGGCGACCCGATTGAAATCCAAGGATTGGCAGAGGCTTTTAAAAGCGATGACACCTTCTCAAAAGGTGTCACCGATAAGTGCCTCATCGGCTCGGTGAAAACTAACATCGGCCACTTGGACGCCGGGGCTTGCATTGTTGGCATCATCAAAACGGCACTGGCGTTGCACCATGAGCAGTTGCCCGTCACCTTGCATTTCACGAAGCCAAACCCGCAGCTGGATTTTTCCAAAACATCTTTTGAAGTCAACGCCGGATTGCGTCCGTGGAGGCGTGGCGAGCAGCCTCGCTACGCTGGCGTGAGCAGCTTTGGCTTGGGTGGGACGAATGCGCACATCATTCTTGAAGAAGCTCCCGTAGGAGTTGGCAGTTGGCAGTCCGCAGTTGGCAGTCCGCAGCTACTACCTGTTTCAGCTAAGACCGACGAGGCAGTAGGGCAATTGGCGGAGCGCATGACTGGCTTTTTCCAAAGGAACAAAAGCGTTTCTTTGGCGGATGCTGCCTATACCCTCACTACAGGTCGCCCATATTTTGCGAAGCGCAAAGCCCTGCTTTTTGCCGAAGGCAAAGACCAGCCAGAGGTAATCGCCGCCCAATCGTCAACCGTCAACCGTCAATCATCAATCGTGATGATGTTTCCCGGCGGCGGCGCTCAGTACGTGGGCATGGCAAGGGACTTGTACGAGACAAACAGCTTTTTTAAAGGGCTGGTGGACGCTTGCTTTGAGATATTGGAGCGGGAGCACGACATGGACATCCGTGATTTTGTTTTTCCTAAAGGACAGGCGCCGGATGAGAGCGTCCTGCAGAACCCTGCGGCAGGCTTGGCGTCGCTTTTCACCATCGAATACGCACTTGCCAAACTCTGGCAGCATTGGGGCATTCAGCCCGCCGAACTAATCGGTCACTCGATGGGCGAGTACACGGCGGCTTGCATCGCTGGCGTAATGTCGCTGGAAGCGGCGCTCGGCTTGGTGACGGTGCGGGGCAAACTGTTTGAGACCTTGGACGGCGACGGCTGTATGTTGAGCGTGGCGACGACCGAGGAGCGGCTTCGCCCATTTTTAGCCGAAGGCCACACTATTTCCGTCATCAATAAGGTGGACAGCCTTGTGGTGAGTGGCACGGCAGCTGTCATTGACCAATTGCAGCAGCAACTGACAGCAGCAGGCGTTGATTCTTCGAAAATCCACATCAAAGTCCCGGCGCACTCGCCGCTGATTGATCCGATTTTGCCCCAATTCAGAAAATACCTCGAATCGGTAGAGCTGCACGAACCCAAAATCCCCATCGTCAGCAACGTGTCGGGTACTTGGCTCACCGCCGAAGAAGCCACCTCCGTGGACTATTGGCTGCGCCACCTCCGCCAAACTGTCCGTTTCGCCGATGGTTTGGCGACACTGACCGCCCACCAATCACCAATCACTAATCACCAATCACCAAAAAAGAACCGTATCTTCCTCGAAGTGGGCCCCGGGCAGACGCTTAGCACGTTTGCTCGGGCCTTGCCCACTCTTCCCAACGAGGCTCGAATCATATTGGCATCTGTGCGGCATCCGAAGGAGGTGCGCAACGACGTGGAGTTCATACTGCGCACCCTCGGCAAGCTTTGGGTGAACGGCGTGGACGTGGATTGGAAGGCATTTTACGAAGGCAAAAACCGACGCCGGATGCCGCTGCCAACCTACCCGTTTGAAAGGAAGAAATATTTTATTGCCCCAAAACGTATTGCCGAACCCCAGTTCGGCAATGAGATTATTTTAGAAAAACAGCCATTTGAACCAACCAAATTGCCTGCCGAACTGGGATTCGGCAGTACGACTGCCATGCCTGAAACAATCACATCCCGCATCCCCAATCTAATAGCCGAAATCAAAGCTTCGTTGCACGAACTCAGCGGCATGGAACCCGCCCAAATGGACGCCTCGGCGAGCTTTCTTGAACTGGGTTTCGACAGCTTGTTTTTGAGTCAGGCCGTCATCAAGTTTAACCAGAAATTCAAGCTGGACTTGGGCTTCCGGGTGCTGTTTGAGGAGGCGCCGACCATCGAAGCGCTGGCAGAATACGTGGATGGTTTGCTGCCGGAGGGGATGTTTGCACCAGCGCTGGCCGTTCTGCCCCTGACTCAGCCCCTGACCCCTAAAGGGGAACCCCAGGTTGAAATGCCGAGCCAAATAGCGCAACCAATTGCTCCATCGGCTGCGCCTATTCAGTTCTCTTCAAGCGTTTTCCCTTCTGAAAACTCAACCGCCATGCAGCAAATCATCAACCAGCAGTTGCAGTTGATGCAGCAGCAGTTGGCGCTGCTAAATGGTCAGCCCATTGCGCAGCAATTGGTTCAACAACCTCAGATACAACAAGTTAACCAACCTGCTCCCCAATCCGAAATCCGAAATCCGCAATCCGCAATTGAAAAGGCTGAGATTGAAATTCAGCGAAATACCAAGGGCGTCACCGCCAAACTGAACAGCTACAAGAAAATCTCGACGGGCGATGACCTGAGCGAAAAGCAGCGGCAAGGCTTGCAGGATTTCATGCGCCGATACGAGGCGATGACCCCCAAATCGAAGGCAATGGCGCAGCGCCATCGGCAATTTTACGCCGACCCCCGCTCGGTCACGGGCTTCAGCAAGTTGTGGAAAGAAGTCTGTTACCAGATTGCTCACGAAAAATCGAAAGGCTCGCACATCTGGGACGTGGACGGCAACGAGTACGTGGACTACGTGATGAGCTACGGCGTGGCACTTTTCGGCCACATGCCCGATTTCGTGGAACGTGCCGCTGCTGCTGCCATCCAACGGGGCAATTCCATTGACCTACTTCCGCCCGAAGCCACCGAGATAGCGAGGATGCTTTGCGAGATGACTGGGTTTGATAGAGTGACACTAGCGAACACCGGAACAGAGGCTGTTCTTGGCGCTGTACGTGCGGCGAGGACGACCACCGGGCGGGAAAAAATCGCCGTTTTCGACACCGACTACCACGGCATGATTGACGAATTCATGGTGCGGGGCGTGCATTTCAAGGACGAGACGAAATCGCTGCCATCGTCGCCGGGAGTGCCAAAATACAACGTCGAGAACGTGCTCGTGCTCGACTACGACGACCCCAATGTTTTGCAAAAACTGGAACGCCAAATCAGCGATTTGGCTGCCGTGCTCATCGAACCCGTGCAGGCGCAGAACCCGCACTGGCAGCACGGCGAACTCATCAAAGCCATCCGCAAAATCACTGAGCGGAATGGCGTGGCGCTGATTTTCGACGAAATCATCAACGGATTCCGCCTCGACCAGCGAGGCGCTCAGGCGTGGTACGGCGTGGACGCCGACATCTGTGCCTACGGCAAGAGCATTTCTGGCGGATTTCCGCTGGCAGCCGTGGCTGGCAAGGCGAAGTATATGAACTCTTTCGACGGCGGCTACTGGAGCTACGGCGACGACAGCTCACCCGAGGGCGTCATTGCCTATTTCGCCAGCACATTCATCAAAAACCCCATCAGCGTTGCGGCTGCTCATGCTGCTTTGAGCGAAATCCAGCGACTTGGCCCCAGCTTGCAGCAGGATTTGAACGAAAAAACCGCACGTTTTACGAAGCGCATCAGCGAGATTTTCCTTCGGAAAAAAGCACCGCTGATGATTCAGTCGGCGTCCTCGTTTTTCATGATAAAAAATGCAGACGCCAGCCCGCTTACCCGCTTGTTCAACTACGTGCTGCGCACAAAAGGCGTGAATATTCGGGAACGGCCCTGCTTCATTTCCACCGCACATACTGAAGCTGATTTTGAGCGCACTTATAATGGCTTTGAGGAGGCGATAGATGAGATGTTTGCGCTGGGATTGATGGAAACTTGGGAGGGAGAAGACCTAAACGTCATAGTATTTGCCAACGGACAAGTGCCAGATGCCAAAGTCCATGTGCCCGATGCCATCCGACAAGCATCAGATGCCAAAAGTCACGTGTCCGATGACGAAAGTCTTGCGTCCGATGCCAAAAGTGACGCCGCTGATGACAAAATACACGCCGCCACTGCAAAAAGATATTTGTCCGATGGGGAGAATTCAAATAATGTTCTGAAATCGCAAGAAAAAAATTGCTTTCCTACTACGGAGGGTCAACGAGAGATTTTTCTATCCGACCAATTTTCGCCAGAAGCTTCCAAAGCCTACAACATCGCCACGGAAATCAGGCTGGAGGGTGATTTTGATGAGCCAAAAATGCGGGCATCCTTGAAAATATTGGTGGATAGACACGAAGCATTGCGAACCGTTTTCGCTGCCGATGGCATGACGATGACGGTGTTGCCAAGCTTGGAAATCGAAGTTCCTTTCATCAATGTTGGTGAGGCTTCAAACCCTGCCGAATTTTTGTTAGACCTTCACTACGAAGAAGCCGAACACCTTTTTGACCTGCAAAATGGCCCGCTAGTTCGCTTCAAAATCTTGCGGTTGGAGGAGCGGGTTCATCTCGTTTTCATCAATGTTCACCATATCATCTGTGATGGATGGTCCCTTGGGATTTTGACGAGGGAGCTTGGAGAGATGTATGGTAGTGTAGTCGGAAACCCCAGTTTCCGACTGTCGGAAACTGGGGTTTCCGACTACAAACAACTCAGCCAATTTGCCACCGAACAAGCGGATTTACAACGACTTCCAGTCTTTGAAAAGAACGAAAAATACTGGCTGTCGCAATACGAAAATGGTGTTCCAGTCTTGGAATTGCCGACAGATTTTACCCGGCCGCCCGTGAAAACCTTCAACGGGGCAGTTGAAAAAATCAGCTTTGATGCTGAGTTTGCAGCCCAAATACGAAAGGCTGCGGCCAAACAGGGGAGCACGTTCTACATCTTCCTGTTGGCCGCCTACCAAGCCTACCTGAGCCGCATCACTGGACAAGATGACCTTGTGGTGGGGGTAGCGGCGGCAGGCCACAACCTGCCGGGCAATGCCAACCTCGTTGGACATGTCATCAGCCTGTTGCCTGTGCGGACAAAGGTGGTGGCTAGCGCAACATTTGGCGAGTACATCAAGACAGTTCGAAAGCAAGTGCTGGATGCTTTTGACCACCAGCAGTACACCTTCGGCGCTTTGGTGAAGAAGCTGAAAATCGGTCGCAACGCCAGCCGCAACACGCTCGTCAGTGTCGCCTTCAACCTCGACAGCCCGCTGGACGACCTGAAGTTTGGTAACGTAAGGGCTACGACCCGTGCCATTCCTCGGCACTACGAGACGTTTGATACGTTCATCAACCTCAAGCCGCTCGGCTCGACGGTGGATTTTGAGTGGAACTTCAACACCGACCTTTTCCGAAGGGAGAGCATTCGGTTGCGACTGGCGGAATTTGAGGTGTTTTTGAGGAGCATTGTTGAAAACGTAGTTTCCAATTCCCAACTTCAAATTTCCAGCCTGCCTTTGCTTCCCGATTTTGAGAAAAAGCAGCTTGAACAATGCGGTCGTGGCGAGGTTTGCGAAGACTTCCCGCTGCACTCATCACTGAATGAATTGTTTGAACAACAAGTAGAGCGGACACCGGAAAAGATTGCGGTCCAGTTTGAAACCCAATCACTTACCCATCAGCAACTTAACGACCGGGCAAACGCCCTCGCCGCCCATTTGCTCGAAATAGGCTTGCAACCCGGCGCTTTTGTCGGCCTGTGCATGGAGCGTTCGCTGGAAATGATGGTCAGCATTTACGCCATCTTGAAAGCAGGTGGGGCTTATGTGCCGATTGACCCCAGAAACCCGCAAGAGCGCATCCGTTTGACCTTGGAGGATGCAGGATGCAAGCATGTTTTGACCCAAAAAGCGGTGGCGCACCTGCTTCCCAAGTTTGGAGGCGAAGTCGTCATCGTTGATGAACTGGATTTGGCGAAACACCACCTCCCAATCGTCAATCGTCAATCGTCAATCGTCAATGCCTACGTCATCTACACCTCCGGCTCCACCGGCATCCCCAAAGGCGTCGCCATCAGCCACGCCAACGCCATCAACACGCTGTTCGCCATCAACAAACATTTGAAAATGAGCGAGTTGGATGTGGTGTTCAGCGTATCGAGCATGGCATTCGACATGAGTATCCCCGATTATTTCCTGACGATGATGACCGGGGCGACGCTGATTTTGGCAGACGAGGAAACAAAAAAAGACGGCTTTGCCTTACGGGAAGCACTCGAAAAGCACCGTCCGACCGTCATGCAAGCTACTCCGACGACTTGGAAAATCTTGCTCATGGCAGGCTGGCAAGGGGACCAGAACCTTCGGGCAATTGCTGGCGGTGAGGCATTTTCAAAGGAATTGGCAGCGGATATGCTGCACCGTTGTGGCAAGGTCTGGAACGGCTACGGCCCAACGGAGACGACCATTTACGCTACTTGGCAACTCATCACGGAGTCACATTTGGCAGCTTGCCCCGGTGAGTTTGCGGCCATTGGTTCGCCCATCGCCAACGTGGAAATGCTGATTTTGGACAAAAACGGCGAGCAGGTGCCAGTGGGCGTTCCCGGCGAGCTTTTCATCGGGGGAAACGGTGTGGCGAATGGCTATTTGAACCGTGAAGCGTTGACGGTTGAAAAGTTTATTGACGATTTACGATTGACGATTAACGATGGGTCGTCAAGCAATCGTCAATCGTCAATCGTCAATCGTAAATTTTACAAAACCGGCGACCTCGTCCGCTACCTGCCCGGCGGCGAAATCGAGTTCCTCGGTCGGATTGACAACCAAGTGAAAATCAGGGGTTACCGGGTGGAACTCGGCGAAATCGAAGAGACAATGAAGCAGTTCCCCGGCGTAAAACAGAGCGTGGTGAACGTGTTCAGCGATACAGCAGACAGCCAACGCTTGGTGGGTTATGTGGTGGAAAACGGGCGGCCGCTCGGTGAGCATTGGCAGGCTGAGTTGAAGGAATTTTTGCGGAGCAAAATGCCTGGCTACATGGTACCGTCGATGTTCGTCAAAATGGAACGCTTCCCGCAGAATACTTCGCTGAAAGTTGACCGAAAAGCACTGCCCAAACCTGACCTCTCGAACCTCGAAAACGACAACTACGAGGCACCCAAAACGCTTGGTGAGAAGTTGTTGGTGGAGGTCTGGAGCGAGCTGCTCGGGGTGGAAAAGGTTGGCATCCACGACGACTTTTTTGAACTTGGTGGGCACTCGCTGGCTGCTGTGCAAATGATGACGAAGGTTAAGCAGGTCACTGGCAAAAAGCTGCCCCTGACGGCATTGTTCCAAAACTCGACGATTCACAAGTTGGCGGGCCAATTGAACGGGTTTAATCAAGTAGGCACTGCAAAATCCGGTGGTGTAACGATTGAAAATCAGGGATTTACGTCGCTGGTTCCCATTCGGGAGAGCGGCTCGAAGCCTGCGCTCTACCTCGTGCATGGCGGCGGTTTGCACGTCCTTTTTTACCAAAACATGGTGAAGTACATGGATGCCGACCAGCCAATTTTTGCCTTGCAAGCACGTGGCTTGAACGGAGACGAGGAACCGCTCGACCGCATTGAGGACATGGCGGCGCACTACATCTCGGAGATTTTGCGAAGCAACCCCGATGGCCCGTACTGCCTCGCCGGGTACTCGCTCGGTGGCATCATCGCATGGGAGATGGCGAAACAACTGAAGGAGATGGGCAAAGAAGTGCTCATGCTATCGCTATTTGATGCAGTGGCGAAAGACGAGTGGTCGGCAAGTGGGTCGAGCAGTAGTTTTTCAAAAAAAATAAGAAAGGCAGGCTACAATTTGTCTTTGTTGTTAAAAAATCCTGTCAATGCTTTTGAGTACAAAATGCATGTGCTGAAGATGCAATTTGAGCACAAAAAAGGGAAGTTGCGAACGGCGTTCAGGAACAACACGACCAACCAAATCGAGGAGGGGTACATCCCGTTCGGCTCGAAAGTGTATGAAAAAAGCTTGGAAGCTTACGGTAAATACGAGCTACAACCCCTTGATATTCAGGTAGATTTGTTCAGGGCAAAGGAGCAAATGTTTTACTTGCACGACCCCGAACATTACGGTTGGGACAAGTTTGCGAAAGGCGGAGTAGTCACGCACGACATCGGAGGGAACCACCTGACCCTGTTCGACGAACCACACGGAAAACAGGTTGCGGAGGTGATGAAAAAGCGGATTTCAGAGATGGCCAGTCACGAAAGCGTCTGAAAAAAATTCAACATTTTGGGGTATCGTAAAATACTTGGCAAAATTTTGTATTCAATACTGTTGCCCAAAATTTGACGAACATGAAAGAATCAAAACAGGAAATAATTCAGCTATTGGACCTTCCGGCAGAACCTGGTCTGGCCGGCGTTCGTTTGCTTCTTTTCAATGTAGAAAAAATGCCCAGTCACCTCACGTTCGAGGTGGGAAAGTTGCTGTCACCTGCTGAGTTGCGCAAATCCTCCAAGTTTCGTTTTCCAAAAGACCGGATGATTTACCTCTCTGGTCGAGGCCTCCTCAGAAAGCTCTGTGGCGAAATGCTGCATACGCCCGGTGCCGATTTGGTCATCAAAGAAGGGCAGTACGGCAAACCATATTTGGAAGGTTTCGAAACAAAAATGCCCTTCAACCTCTCCAACTCTGGCAACATGATTTCTATCGCCTTCGAATTTACACAACGTGAAGTTGGGCTCGACATCGAGGTCATTGACAAGGACTTCAATTATTGGGAAATGGCCGGATACTATTTTTCAAAAAAAGAATGCAGCATGGTGTTCTCCCACCGAGATTTTTACCGATTTTGGACGATGAAAGAGGCCCTGCTCAAAGTGACGGGAGTTGGTTTGATTGACGACCTCAATACCGTGGATTTGTCTGGAAAAATGAACCGGATTCCCATCAACGATGAGCGGCTAGTGCCTTTCAAGAACAAGGCTTTTACACTCTACACATTTGATAATGAGCAAATTGCATTCACTATCGCCGTTTCTGGGGCGCACCAATCGAAGAACTTTGTTGGCGGCAGGGCTAAGAAAAGGAATGTTGATGTTCGCCACGTTTATTTTCATTAACACCCTCGAAGCGCAAGATGCGCTCAACCGTTCCGTTCAAGTTAGTGCCAAATTCCTGACAAACCCCGACCGCATTGAGTTCACTTGGCCTTGGGACTGGTCGGAGGGTGGCTACACCATTTTTCGAAAGCATCCAGACTCCACGGCTTGGGGGCAGCCCATCTTCACGCTGCCTTGGGGAGCCACCAGTTTCACCGACAACACAGCAGCATTCAATGCTAGTTTCGAATACGCTTTTTACAAAAAAGGCTTCGAAACAATCGTGCGAACCGTGGAAGTGCCAGCAGGCGAAACGCTTGTTTTTTCCATCAACAACCTCTACGGCAATGGCATCTGCTGCAACTTTGGTCACGGTTGGTACCTGACCCAAGCCTGCGGCCAAACCCTCAGCGGTGGCAGCGATTTTGGCTTCGCAAAAAACGATACCATCACCATCTGTGACAACGGAACTCCGACCGAACTCCTCACCATCACCATTAACCCTGACATGCTCACCAACAACACTTGGTGGAAGTTGAGGACGCTTGATGGGCAGGTAATTGACAGCTCCGGTGTACCGGGCACCAACTTGGCCGAGCGGCCGAAATTTGGCTACATCCTCACGGCAAATCAACTGCAAGCTGTCGAATCCCGTGGCACCATTTTGCTCGTCGTAGACGATGAATACAGTGTTCCATTGGCCGATGAAATTGCGCAGCTGGAACTAGACCTTTGGGGCGATGGCTGGAAAATTCGGAAAATTGAAGTCAACAGAAACGATGCAGTCACGGCAGTCAAATCCTTGATTGTCAATGAATTTCAGCAGATTCCTGATTTGAAAACAGTCTATCTGCTTGGGCATGTACCAGTGCCGTACAGTGGCAATTTTTACGCCGATGGCCATATCGAAAGTCACTGGGGAGCTTGGCCCGCTGATGTTTTCTACGGGGAATTGGGTGGAACTTGGACCGATGCCGCCGTTTCTAACTCCTCTGCGGCGTTTCCTCGAAACCACAACCTGCCTGGCGATGGCAAGTTTGACCAAAGCAGCATCCCGACCGCAGTGGAACTAGCCGTTGGTCGGGTTGACCTCACGGACATGCCCGCTTTTGGGTTGAACGATGCAGAGCTCACCCGCCGTTACCTCCAGAAAGCACACCAGTTCAAAACTGGGCAGCTCGACGTACCCCGGCGTGGGCTTGTTGATGACAACCTCGGCATCGCACTTGGCGCTCCAGCGGCCAGTGGCTGGCGCAACTTCGCCCCGATGTTCACAGCCGACAGCGTCAAAGCGCTCGACTATTTTTCGACGATGAAAAACGAGCCGTACCTCTGGTCGTTCGGGGGTGGCAGTGGTACGTTCACGAGTGCGAACGGCGTCGGCAGCACCCAAGATTTCGTGAACGATACGCTCCGCAACATCTTCACCTTGCTCTGCGGGAGCTACTTCGGCGATTGGGACAACTCCGACAATTTCCTCCGGGCGCCACTCGCTTCCCCAAGCTGGACCCTGACTAGCTGCTGGGCGGGCAATCCGCCGTTCACCCTGCACCGAATGGCTTTGGGCGAGCCGATTGGCCAAAGTTTGCTTCGCACCCAAAACGCCACTGAAGCGGATTATTACCCAGGCCCACAGCTCGTCCACACGGCGCTGATGGGCGACCCATCGCTGCGGCTGCACCCAGTGAAACCCGTTGAAAATCTGACAGCCACTGAAACCCTGCTCGGTGTGGAAGTGACTTGGACGCCGCCTGCGGGTGGAGCAGTGGCTGGCTACCATGTTTATCGGACCGACAGTTTGCTGGGCGACCTTGTTCGGGTGAATGCTGACCTAGTAACCAACACCAGTTATCTTGACAACTTTCAGCCTGCTGACAGTGCAGTTTACATGGTTCGGGCGGTGAAACTAGAGACATCCGGGAGCGGTAGTTACTGGAACCTGAGCCTCGGTAAGTCAGCGTGGAGCAGCGGCGACCCTTGCTTTGGGCAAGACCTTGAGACGGTACTTTTCTTCTCCATTTGCGAGGGGCAATCATTGGAGTACAGCGACACAAGCTACACAGAACCAGGGATTTACGAGCATATTTTTCCTTCGGAAAATGGTTGCGACAGTTTGGTAACAGTTCATCTTACCGTTGATGTCGCTCCGGAAACGTTCTTGACAACTACAATTTGCGAAGGTGAGGACTTAGTGTTGGGAGATACTGTTTTGACGGAGGCAGGTGTATACCATTTGGAATTTTTGGACAGCCTAGGTTGCTTGCAAAAATGGACGGTCAGCTTGACCGTTGGGCCAGTTTATGAGGTTGACATTGATTCCAACTACGTTCCACCCATCATCATCAATGGCGTTCCGCATTTTGACGAATTCACCATTTCATACACGTTGAGTTCGTCGCTTGGCTGTGACAGTGTCATCAATTTCAATTTTTACCCGCTGGTCAGCACAGGAGAAACCGCTCAAGTGGACGCAATCCGTGTTTTTCCCAATCCAACAACTGGGCAGTTTCATATCGAAAACATTGGGAGCACGGAAGTCGTGGAAATCGAAGTCTGGAATGGGGTAGGGCAGTTGGTCGCTTCCAAGCAAATCAACTCACCAGCGACAAACCTGATGGATGTCAGCGACCTGCCTAGTGGGGTTTACTGGCTGAAAATCAGGCAGTTGGATGCTTTTGTTATGAAGCGTTTGGTCTTGATGCGATAGTTTCCCTCAAGGTCAAAAGAGATTTTACAACAAGCCGCAAAACGTTAAATATCGACGCTTTGCGGCTTTTTTATTGTGCATGTCGTCATGGCATGCGAAGTCGCTCAAAAACCTTTCCCCCAATTCCACGTACCTTAGCGCAACTGATTAATCCGTTTTTGATGAAAAAAATCCTATTCGCATTGGCCGTGCTTTTTGCCTTCGGCTCGCTCTCCGCCCAAGACAAGGCGCTGCTCACCGGCACAGTCGCCGATGCCCTCACCGACCTCCCCGTTGACCTCGTAACCGTGTACGTGAAAGGCACCAACACCGCAGACGAAACCAACGAACAAGGTAAATGGCGGCTCGAAGTGCCTGCTAATCAACGTATTGTGTTGGTGTTTAGTAGGGTAGGGTACAAGGAGACGACTGTTGACGTTGAGCCGTTGCCCAAAGGTGCGAAGCAGCAGATTGATGTGTCCATGCCCTCCAACGACGCCTCGGTGGAGGTGGTCGTGCAGGAAAGCCGCATCGAGCAAGGGGGGATGATTCGAGAGAAAGCGGACGAACTGAAACTGCTGCCCTCAGCAACTGGCAACCTTGAGAGCATGCTGCCGCACCTTGCCCTCGGCACGACAAGCGGCTCCGGTGGCGAGTTGACCAGCCAGTACAACGTGCGGGGTGGCAACTATGACGAAAACCTCGTTTACGTCAACGATTTTGAAATCTACCGCCCGCAACTCATACGGGCAGGACAGCAGGAGGGCCTCACCTTCCCCAACATGGACCTCATCAGCAATTTGACCTTCAGTTCTGGTGGCTTCGAGGCTCGGTACGGCGACAAGCAATCGAGTGTGCTCGACATCCACTACAAGCGGCCAGAGAAGTTTGCAGGCAGCGCATCGGCCAGTTTGCTCGGTGGCACAGCGCACCTCGAAGGCATCAAGCAGCTTGGCAACGACAAGTACAAAAAGCTCCGCTACCTCGTTGGGGCTCGCTACAAGACCACGAGCTACCTGCTCGGCTCCCTCGACGTGACGGGCGAGTACAACCCCAACTTTGCTGACGTGCAGGGCTACGTCACCTACGACCTCAACCGCAACTGGCAACTTGGCCTTATCGGCAACTACAACCGCAGCGAGTTTTTCTTCAAGCCCGACGAACGGCGAACGGCTTTTGGCCTCGTCAATTTTGCGCTTGAACTCTTCAGTGTGTTTGATGGCCAGGAGGTGGACGACTTCACCACGTCTATGGCGGGTGCTTCGCTCACCTATTTGCCCGAAAGGGAAAAGAATCCGCTCTTCGTCAAATTCCTTGCTAGCACCTACCGCAGCGACGAGAATGAGCGCTTCGACATCATCGGGCGGTACAGCCTTCGGCAAATCGAGAGCAACCTGGGCAGCGACGATTACGGCGAAGTGGTCGCCGAATTGGGCGCTGGCACACAGCACCAGTACGTACGCAACTTCCTCGATGCCAAAGTGAGCAATGTGGAATTGAAAGGCGGAATCGAGTTTCAAAAAGTCGGCAGTTCGGCAGTTGGCAGTGGGCAGTCAGCTCCTGCGGAAACTGAAAAATCGCATTTTCTGCAATGGAGTGTGAAGTACCAACGGGAAGACATTGACGACCGCATCAACGAGTGGGAGCGACTTGACTCGGCTGGCTACTCGCTGCGCTACGACACGACGCAACTCCTGCTTTATTCCGTTTTGAAAACGCAAAACCGCCTGAGCAGCAACCGCCTGAGCGCCTACTTGCAGGACACCTACACTTGGCGGCGTGACAGCGTGGGCGAACTCAAAGCGTCCATCGGGGTGCGCAGTGCTTACTGGGATTTGAACGAGGAATTCTTCGTGACACCTCGTGCGCAATTGCTGTACAAACCCTTGCGGAGTAAAAAAGACATCTCCTATCGCTTCGCAACGGGCCTCTACTACCAGCCGCCGTTTTACCGGGAGCTTCGCAATTTGCAGGGCGTGGTAAACACTGGCGTGCTTTCGCAAAAATCGGCGCATGTGGTGGGCGGTTTCACCTACGACTTCTTCATGGGCAGGCTTAGTCCGACCAAATTTCGACTCATCATGGAGGCATACTACAAGCAGCTTTGGGACGTGGTGAGCTACGAGATAGACAACGTGCGCATACGCTACTACGGTGAGAACGACGCCAGTGGCTATGTCACTGGGGTGGACATGCGCCTGAATGGCGAGTTTGTGCCGGGCGTGGAGTCATGGTTCAACCTCTCGCTGCTGCGGGCAAGGGAGCGCATCGAAGGGGTGCAGCACCTCGAACGGGAAATCGGCAAGGAAGACGGCGTGCCCATCAGCGATGTGCCTCGCCCTACTGACCGATTCTTGAACCTCTCCGTTTTCTTCCAAGATTACCTGCCCCGCAACGAGAACTTCAAGATGCACATGAGCCTCTTCGTGGGCACTGGGCTGCCTTACGGCCTCAAGGACAACAACCGCATCTATCGCAACACCTACCGCTTCAAACCCTACCACCGGGTGGACATTGGTTTTTCCTTGAAAATATGGGACGAAGTGCGCAAGGCCAAACGCCCCAAGAGCATTTTTCGGGGTACCAAGGCAAGCTGGCTCAGCCTCGAAATCTTCAACCTGATGCAGGTGCAAAACGAGGCATCGAGGACGTGGATTAAGACCATTTTCGCACAGCAGTTTGCGATTCCAAACTACTTGACGGGCCGGCGGGTGAATCTGCGCTGGCGGGTGGAGTTTTAGGTAGGATTGCACACGGATTTATCTTAATCCGTGTGCAATCCGTGTTCAGTTTTATCTCCACCTTTCTTCCCCGCAAACAGCTCAAACTTCTGCAATCTACACTCCAGCGACCCATTGAACAGCTTTATCCTTCTTGAAGGCCGCAGGCCGACATGCTTCAGTGCGTCCTCGTTTGCGCTGATAATCCAAGCAGTGTGACCGGCGTATCGGTGTTTGAGTTGGTTGCCAATTTCTTTGTAAAATTCTACGATGTTGTCTTCTTGCAGACGCTCGCCGTAAGGTGGGTTCATGAGCAGTGTTCCATTTTCGGTTGGTGGTTTTGACTCGAAAAAGTCGCTGGTGCGGAAGTCAATCATGCGCTCCACCCCGGCACGGCGGGCATTTTGCTGCGCGATGTCCACCGCCGTTGGGTCGAGGTCGCTGCACAGGATGTTGCCTGAAAATTTATGCTCAGCTTGGTGCGCCTCCTCTTTGAGCCGCTGCCAAAGTGCCCCGTCGAAGTCACGCCAGCGCTCGAAGCCGAAAAGTCGGCGTTTTCCTGGAGCGATGTTGGCTGCCAGCATGGCCGCTTCGATGCTGAACGTGCCGGAGCCGCACATGGGGTCGAGGAGTTGGCCCTCGCCCTGCCAACCAGCCAGCATGACGATGCCCGCTGCCAGCACCTCGTTCATGGGCGCTTCGGTGCGGCTGAGGCGGTAGCCCCTGCGGTCGAGGGTGGCGCCGCTGCTATCGAGCGAGAGCGTCACCAGCTTGTCGTGGATGTGGACGTTGAGTCGGAAGTCTGGGTTATCCACATCCACCGATGGACGGATGCCGTAGCGGTCACGGAACTGGTCAACGATGGCGTCCTTTGTCTTGAGCGCCGTAAATTTGGAGTGGTGGAAAATCTCGCTGTTGGTGGTGGCATCAATAGCCAGCGTCTGGTGCGGGGTGATGAACTGCTCCCAATCTATTTGCCGAATCCGCTTGTACAATTGGTTTTCATGGTGAGCGTAAAAAGAGGTGAAGGGCACCAGCACCTTCAGCGCCGTGCGCAGGTGCAGGTTGCTTTTGTATAAAATGGTTTTGTCGCCCCGGTACTTGACCGCACGGGTAAGCAGCTCGATGTCGGTGGTGCCAAGTGCCTTCAGCTCGGCGGCCAGCAGTTCTTCGAGGCCAAATTGCGTTTTGGCGACAATGTCGAATTGGGCAGGTAGTTGGTTGTTCATGGGGCGAAGGTAATGGAGAATTGAGAATTGAAAATTGAGAACGATTTGCGGGCATCAGCCCTTTTTCTTTTTCTCCAATTTCCTGAAATACCTTCTGAACAAAAAATTGTGCTTCAGTGCTTCCATGTTTTCGCTGAACCGGGCAGTGCCCTCGTTCAGGTTTTCGAGCGTTTGCATGAGGTCTTGCGTGGCGACGGTGTCACGGAGCAGCGCATTGGCGAGGCCGTCACCAGTGTTGATGGATTCCAGCGTGGTTTTCAGTGCGGCACTCGAAGCGGCAATGTCTTCACCGGAGCGTTGCAAGTTGGCGATGATGGGGGCAGTTTGGTCAATCACCACCGAATCAAGGCGGGTCATCAGCGCTTCCATTTGGTGGGGTAGGGTTTGGTCGTGCAAAAGATAGCCGAGCGTGCCTTTGCCCTGCGAAACACCTTTGATTTCTGACCGGAGTTCATTGCTCAGGGCTGCCAAATTTTCAGAAGCGAGGCGCAGGTTGCGCAGGGTTCGGGCGTATTCGTTGGCCATTGCCGAGTCACGGAGCAGCATGGGCAAAGTGCCGTTACCCTCGTTCAGTTTGTTTGTGATTTCGAGCAGTTTCACCGAAAGCATAGCAATGTTGTCGTTGGTGCCGCCGAGGGTTTCCATCATTTGTGACGTGTCACGCTTACGAGATGTCGGCAGTGTATCGCCGCCCTTGGCCAGCGGCACGTCGCCAGTGCCAGGCTTGATGTTGATGACCACATCGCCCACCATCCCCGCCGAACCGATGCTCACAGTTGCGTTCTTGCGGATGAGCTGCTTCATCTCCTTTTGGAGCTGCATGACCACCCGAATGGTCGAATCGTTGACGAAAATGATGTCTTTCACGCTGCCGACTTTGATGCCGGAGTAGCGCACGTTGTGGCCTACCTGCAAGCCACTGGCATTCTCAAAAAGTGCGTTGAGGTGGAACTGCTCTCCGAACTGGCCGGATCGGGAACCCACGAGGTATATCGCCGCCGTGAACAGGAAAATGCCCAGTGCGGTGAAGATGCCCAAGCGGATATTGTTGAAAGTTTCTTTTGCCATTTTGTGGTCATTTAGTGAATGGTCACGGGGTATTGGTCATTTGAAAAATGCTTTGACCCTTGGCTCATCCATCGCATCAAGTTCCTGGTAGGTTCCCTCACAATAGTTGATGCCGTCAATCAGGATAATCATCCTGTTGGAAATCACCCTGGCGCAATCCATGTCGTGCGTAATGATGAGCGATGCCGTGTTGTATTGCGTTTGCACCCGTAGTATCAGCTCGATGATTTCCTTGGAGGTAATGGGGTCGAGGCCGCTCGTAGGTTCGTCGTACAGGATGATTTTTGGTTGTAAAATCAGGGTGCGGGCCAATGCAATCCTGCGTTTCATGCCACCGGAAAGCGCTTCGGGCAGCATGTCAATCGTGTGCGCCAACCCCACGCTTTCGAGGGTGGTGCGGATGAGCTGCTCCTCGTTTTGGCCACGCATCCGTTCCTGGTGGCGACGCATGGGAAACTGTAAATTTTCCCGAACGGTCATGGAATCGTAAAGGGCGCTGCCCTGAAAAAGGAAACCTACTTCGGAACGTACCAAGTCCATTTCGGTGTGGTTGAGGTCGGGGATGTTTTTGCCCAGCACCATCAAGGTCCCTGAGTCAATGTCTTCCAATCGCACGATGCACTTCAGCAGCACCGATTTCCCAGAACCGGATTTGCCCACGATGACGAGGTTTTCCTTGTCGTACAAGTCTAGGTCGAAGCCATTCAGCACGTGGTTGTCACCAAACGACTTATGCACATCCCGAATCTCGATGAGCGGCGGGCCAGCGAAGTTGCCGTGTGATTGTATCTGTGGCATGTTTAAAAAAAATCACCGTCATGGACTTGGCGGCGATTCACAATTCGTAAAAAATATCAGCAATCAGTACTGCAATCAAGTCAATGACAAATACGAGCATGGATGCTATCACCACCGCTACGTTAGCTGCTGCACCCACTCCAGCCGTGCCTTTTTCGGAATAGTAGCCCTTGTAGCAACCAATCAGGCCGATGGAAAACCCAAAAAAGAAGGACTTAATAAAAGAGGGCAGCATGTCAACGAACTCAAGGTTGTTGATGACCCGGTTGAAATACAAGACAGGGCTTACGTCGCCTTTTGTGTACTCCACCAAGAAAGCACCTACCAGCCCAACGACATCGGCCATGACAACCAACACGGGGAGCATGAGGGTAGTAGCCATGATTCTCGTGACCACGAGGTATTTGAAGGGATTGGTGCCGGAGACTTCCATGGCATCAATCTGTTCGGTCACCCGCATGGAGCCAAGCTCGGCACCGATGCTGGAGCCTATCTTGCCAGCGCACATCAGTGCAGTGACAACTGGCCCAATTTCCCGCACCAACGAGATGCCGATCATGGCAGGCATATAGGATTCAGCACCAAACTCAATCATCGTTGGTCGAGTCTGCAAATCAAAGACGAGACCCATGATAAACCCCGTCAATGCAATCAAGAAAAGTGACTGATAACCAATGACATAGCACTGCTTGAGCAACTCCCGGAACTCAAACGGGGGCTTCCACATTTCCCTAAAAAACCGACCTGCAAACCGCGTGATTTTGCCTGTTTCTTCAAAGAATTCAGCTACATCCTTAAATTTATTGATAGGTGCGGTCATAGACTAAATGCTTTGATGCATATTTTCGGGAAAGGTAGCCTAGCGTAGGAATGGTAACGCTGTATTTTTTCAGCAAGAGGGGTGATAAATGTCATCTTTTTAGGATGTATGGCTTGAAAGTTGTTTAGCAGCGCACCAGTAGAAATCGTTGGGTTGCAAAACAAATTGACCATAAGAGCGGGTTTCCTACTTTTGCATCAGCTAAGTTTTCAAACGAAATACCTTTTTCATCCGATAAAATCACAAACCATTTTCTAATTATCATCATGAAAAAAACAAGCATCCGTATCCAATTCAGAATCCCATCAATTGTCACGTTGGCAGTAGCCACATTATTCCTGCTTGCCGCATGCAACAGCGGCAACAAAATTGAACCAGTCACAGATGGTGCGATAGATTCTCTGGCAGCTTTGGGTCAGAAATCCCTCACAAATCCCGGTGCTCCGATAGATACGGCAGCTGCGCTCGCAGCACAAGCCGAAAAACTCAAGGGCACTGGCAAGCCGGGCAAAGCGAGCGATTTCCGCACTGGTCGTTTCAAGTATGATGATGAAACCAAATTTGGCGACTTCATCATCATTCGCTCAAAAGATAGCCAGCTGGATTCTGGCTCCATTACGCAGCTTGCTGTCAAGTTTGACCTGAAATGGGTCAATGACACAGCCTACACCATGCATTTCAATTCGATTGTTGAAAATCCACAAAACATCAGCTTGCCAGACCCGAAAGGCATGTACCGCAAGTGCTGGATGACCGACATCAGGGAGGACAATTACCTCGAAATCTCTACTACCAGTATGTCGAAAGACACTCTTCGCACAAGGATTTCTAGGTTGAAGAAATAATTGCATTTCGGAAGGCAGGCATCATCAGGTTACCTGCCTTCTCACATTTTATGTCTAGCCAACTATGAACAAACGCCGAAGCTTCTCCCTTTTCCTTTTGCTTTATTTTTGGGCAAATGCTTGGTCGCAGAACGCCACATTCCCACCCGGCTTCGCAGCCGTTCAGGTGGCCTACGACCTTGACCCCGTTGCCATTGCGCTTGCACCCGATGGTCGGGTGTTCATCGCCGAGAAATTTGGCCGAGTCATGATTGTCGAAAACGGGGTGCTACGCCCCGAACCTTTTCTGGAAATCAACGTGGACAGCTACACCGAGCGGGGCATGAGCGGCATCGTGCTCGACCCCGATTTTGAGGTAAATCACTACGTGTACGTTTACTACACTGTGAAGGATGAGGGCCACAACCGGGTCAGCCGCTTCACTGCCGACGGCAATTTTGCAGCACCCGGCAGCGAATTGGTGCTGCTCGACCTCGACCCACTCAGCGGGCCTTACCACAACGCAGGGGCTTTGGCCTTCGGCAATGACGGTAAACTGTACATCGCCACTGGGGATGGCTTCAATAAAGAAAACTCGAAAAGCCTCAGCTCCACCCTCGGCAAAGTCCTGCGCATCAACCCTGATGGCAGCATCCCCTCGGACAATCCGTTTTACAGTGAAACCAGTGCAAACAACCGGGCCATCTTCGCAACGGGCTTTCGCAACCCCTTTGCCATGACGGTAGACGCTGCCACGGGGCGCATTTTCGCCACCGATGTCGGCAGCGACCAGTACGAGGAAGTGAATGAAATCGAAGCGGGCAAAAACTACGGCTGGCCCGATGTGGAAGGCAAGCTCGACGGCTCGCCCCCCGCCAATTACCAAGACCCCACCTACGCCTACGACCACGCCTTCGGGTGTGCCGCAGTCGGTGTCACCATGTACAACCCCGCCGTGCCGATGTTCCCCAACCAGTACATCGGCAAGGTGTTTTTCACGGAACATTGCTATTCCCGCATTTACACACTCGACCCAGCCACTGGCGAAATCGAGCTTTTTGCCAACAACCTCAGCTCGCCGCTCAACCTGCTCACTGCCCCTGATGGCACCCTCTACTTCCTCGACCGCAAGGGTACGCAAGTGGACTACGCCACCAACAGTGGTTCGCTCTGGCGGTTGTTTTACACTGGCAGCGATGCACCATTTGTGTCCATACAGCCACAACCTGTGCTGGTACCGGTGGGTGAAACGGTCAAGTTCAGGGTAGCGGCTGCGGGTGCTTCGCCGATGAGCTTCCAATGGCAACAGGATGGCATGGACATCCCCGGTGCCACCAACGACACGCTGTTTTTCCTGAATCCAATGTTGAGCGACAGTGGAAGCCTAATTCGCTGTATCGTGACTAACCCCACAGGTTCTGACACCAGTCATGTGGCGTTGTTGCGGGTCACCTCCAGCCAGCGGCCAGTACCTGTGCTGCTCAGTCCAGCTCCCGGCACCGTTTGGCGGGGTGGTGAAACCTTGCACCTGCTTGGCGCTGCAACAGACCCAGAGGAGGGTTCGCTCGGAGCGAGCCGCTTCCGTTGGCGCATTGATTTTCACCACAACGAGCACTCGCATCCAGCCTTCGGCCCAGTGTCGCAGACAGTTGAGGATTTCTACCAAATACCCGTCGTGAACGAGGTTTCTGACAATGTTTGGTACCGAGTTCACCTCACCGTCACAGACCAGAGCGGCCTGTCGGCCACCGTTTCGAGGGATGTTTTGCCCATAAAAACGAATCTGGTGGTGCAAACATCGCCACAAGGTTTTTCCATCATCGTGGATGGCCACAAGCTCCAAACGCCTGACACGGTGGTAGTAGTGAGCGGGGTGATGCACCAAATTGATGCGCCAAAATCGCACGTCACTGCTGACTCCTTGTACCTTTTTGAAAGATGGGCAACTGGCGAAACGACTACGACCTTGCTGCTGCCTCCCGGTGATGCAGGGCTGAACCTACGGGCCATTTACAAGGCCGTTTTGCCAGCAGGGGAGGGGGATGGGCTGCTCGGTTTTTACTACGACAGGGGCATGAACGGCAACGTTTTCGAGGAACCGTACAAGTTTTCCCGTTTGGATACGATGGTCAACTTCAACTGGGTGTATGGAACCCCCGATACCGCAGGTCTGGGTTACGACAAATGGCTTGTTCGTTGGGAGGGTTTCGTCGAGCCATTTTTTGATGAAACAATCAATTTTCACTTGTACATGCACACCGACGGCGCTCGGCTTTGGGTTGGCGACCAGCAGTTGGTTGACCGATGGTACACCTCGTCCGTGGTTGAAAAAAGCGGTTCAATTGACCTTGAAGCTGGCAAGATGTACCCCATCAAGTTGGAGTATTCTGAAGTGGATGGCCAGGCGATTTGCCAATTGTTGTGGAGCAGCGAAAAAATTGCCCGTGATTTTGTGCCAAAGTCCCAGCTTTATTCGAACTATGTGCCGGACACGGTGCTAGTTGAGGAACTGGAAGTGGAGGTTCGGCCAAATCCTGTGAGCGACAAACTGGAAGTGGTGGTGGCAACGCCGGAAGCACTCAATTTTGAACTTGAGTTGTACAACCTAGCTGGCCAGCAATTGCTCAAAAAAAGCACCGCCATTTTGCCAGGGACCACTACCATTGAGGTGGGCATGAAAAATTTTGCCAGCGGCCAGTACCTCGTTAAGTTGAAGTCTACGGGGTTTGACAAGGTGTTCAAGGTCTTTAAAATGTGAGTCGAAAATTTGCAAAATGAAAAATAACAACCAACGTAGAACCTTTTTGAAAAACGCTGCGGCATTGGCCACCCTCGTCGGACTGCCGGGTAGTCGCAGCTACGCCAAAGCCGATGCTTTTGACTTGGCGGAGGCTGCTTCACAGCCGATGCCTGCATTTGGCAAGCCTGTATTTGGGCTGAAAGTAGCGCCCATCAAGCAGGTTAGGGCAGCCGTCATCGGCCTTGGCAACCGGGGAGAGGAGCATGTGCGCCTGCTCAACGCTGTCGGCACCGACAAGTGTAAAATCACCGCCATCTGCGACATCCGGGACGAAATCGTGCAAAAAAACATGCAGATGCTCAAAGAGAACGGCGGTCAAAAACCTGTCACCTATTCTGGCAAACCCGATGCTTGGAAGGAGCTTTGCAAGCGGGACGATGTTGACCTCGTCATCATCGCCACGCCATGGGAAGACCACGTCTCGCAGGCTGTTTTCGCCATGCAGCAAGGCAAGCACGTAGCCATCGAAGTGCCCTGTGCCCTCACCATTGAGGAGTGTTGGCAACTGGTAAATACTGCTGAAGAAATGCAGCGCAACTGCATGATTTTGGAGAATGTCTGCTACGGTGACGAAGAACTTTGGCTGCTCAACATGGCACAAAACGGGGTGTTCGGCACACTCACGTACGCCGAGTGCGCCTATATTCACGACCTGCGTGAACTGCTTTTCAGCAAGACCTACTATTATAATATGTGGCGCATCCGCCACAATTTGGAGCGTGACGGAAACCTCTACCCAACCCACGGCCTTGGCCCCGTTGCGCAGTACATGGACATTGACCGGGGCGACCGCTTTGACTACCTCGTGAGCATGAGCAGTGTCCAAGCTGGTTTGGACGAATATGCCCAGACTGTTGAGGCTGACAACGAGTTCTACAACCGGAAGGGCTTCAAGCACGGCGACATGAACAATACGCTCATCAAGACTGCTCGTGGCCGCAGCATCCTGCTCCAGCACGATGTGACGACAGGCCGCCCTTACAGCCGCATCAATTCGCTGGCAGGCACAAAGGCGTTTCATAAAGGTTATCCCAGCCAAATGTCAATGAGCGGCAAGGGTCACGGGTTTTTGAAACCAGAGGAGTACAAGGAGTACCGGGAGCGTTTTGCGCACCCGCTTTGGAAAAAGCTGGAATCGTTGGCGGAGAAAAACGGTGGCCACGGCGGTATGGACTTCGTGATGCTTTGGCGCATGGTAGATTGTCTTAACCGTGGCGTTGCGCTCGACATGGATGTTTACGATGCGGCAGCTTGGTCCGTCGTGACGCCTGTTTCTGAGCTGTCCATCCAGTTGGGCAGCGTGCCGGTGAAGTTTCCCGACTTTACCAGAGGCTACTGGAAAAACGAGCGGAAGCTGGGAGTGATGGCAAATCCTTAGAGTAGTTATGAGTTAAGAGATATGAGTTATGAGAGAAAGCAGGGCTACACTCATAACTCATATCTCTTAACTAAAACAGCGCTGCCTGCGGCAATTCCTTTTTGACTTCTTTTTGTTCCAATTTTGGAGCAACCTTGTATTTCAGCACCCGCTTTACGACCCGGAGGCGGTGAGTGTAGCGGTTGGTTTCATCGTCAAAAATCCCGAAGTGGTCAATTCGGTCGATGCGCACTTGTTCTGCGGCGTGAATAATTTTTCCCTCAGGGAAAAGGATGCCCGTGTGCGAGATGGTGCCAGCCGAATTTTCAAAAAAAGCAAGATCTCCGGGTTGTGATTGCTCGATGAAGTCCACTAACTCACCTTGATGCACCTGGGCTTCGGGGCCACGGTGCAATTGGATACCCACCATTTTGAACACCATCTGGGTAAAACCGCTGGCGTCAATGCCGAAGGGCGAGCGCCCGCCCCACTGGTATGGAGCAAAGAGGTAGCGCCTAGCAATTTTGAGCACACGCTCTGGTGTTGGTTCCAAATTTTCTGGAAAAACAGCCTGGCCAGCATAGTTGTAGGTCTTGCCGTCAAAGCTGAACTTCATGCCGTCGAAGTCGGGGAGCCGAGAGCCAAGTGGAATGGGCATAGCAAAGTCGTTGGACATGAGCGGCTGCAAGAGGTCGAGGCAGTAGGCGTATTTTTCGGAGAAAAGACGGTATTCGGTGCTGGTGAGCGGCTTCACTTGCCGAGCCTGCACCCAAGCGATGCAGTTGTCCCAAGTGCAGCGGACTTTGACCCAAGAGCGCCCCTTCCATTCCAGCAGTTCCACGATTTCACCAAACAGCAGCTGGCTGACTTGCTCGCTCTTGTCGGAGGGGCTGCTGCGGAGGGGTACAACACTTAAGTGGCACAGGGCGAAGTCCATTCTTTCGACAACTTTTTAGTTATGAGGGGCAAAGCTGGCAAAAAAACACGTGATTCTGAATTACGCAGTGGCAATCAATTTTAATTCGCTGAAAGTCAGGCAATAAAAAAGGAGGATAATGAAGAAGATTTTGTTTGCGCATCCATTTGCCGCTGGTGTAAATATTGAAACTTGCATAATATTGGCTCAAAATTCTCCGTTCGGTTACTCTTTGAAAATCAGCTTACCTTTGCCGGGTAAATCATAAAACCAGAGACCTGAAATTTATGCGCAACATCTTCGTATCCATTCTTTTCCTCTTTTTTTGTTTAGAAATACAGGCACAAGACCGCCTTTTTAGCCAGTTTTATGCTTCCCCGCTTACCTTGAACCCGGCACTTACCGGGGCTTTTGAGGGTAAATTCAGGGTGTCGTCCATTTATCGTGACCAATGGAGGCAAGCGATGGACAATCCCTACCAAACATTCTCAAGTGCGCTTGACCTTCGCTGGCGAATGGGGAAGGAGCGCAAAAGATACCAAGACCATGTTGCCGTTGGTGTCATGTTTTTTCAGGACAGAGCGGGTGCGGTCAATTTCAGTACCACGAAAATTGCTGCTTCGGCTGCCTACCACAAGGCATTGGACGTTCGCAATACACAGGTTATTTCGCTGGGTTTTCAAGCTGGCATCGTCCAACGCAACATCAATTTCGGGAACATCACATTTGAAGACCAATTCAATGGTACGACTGGCTACTCTGACCCTACTGAAGAACGACTCCCGGAAAACAACTACTCTTTTGGCGACTATTCTGTTGGATTGAACTATGTTTTCTCACCAAAGACTTCGAGGTTCAGGCTTTTTGCAGGGGGAGCCATCCACCATTTCCACAATCCGACGGTTAGTTTTTACCATAAAACCGATGAAGAGTCGGACGAACCGAACAACAAACTTGCTCCAAGGTATTCTGCTCAGTTGAGCGCTCAAGTGCCGGTTAGCAAAGGCATAACATTTTTGCCTAGAGCTATTTTTGACAGGCAGGATAGCCACATGAAGTTGGACGCAGGTGGTAATTTCCGCATGAGCTTGAGCGATTTCCGATTGGTTTCATTGCATTTGGGCTCATACGTACGACCAGTTTCTGACTACGACAACGGCTTGCGCCTAGATGCTGTCGTAGCATTGGTGGGCATCGAATTCAACAATGTGCTGATTGGCACCAGCTACGACTTTTACTTGGGAAAGACCGCTGGGTTCAATCGAGGAACGTTTGAGATGTCGGTAGCATATCTTGGCGAGTACGAAGACGACCTGATTCTCTGCCCAAAGTTCTGATTCTTGGATGGGTGGTGGGTTAAGGGCCGTTTTTCAAGATTCCAATGCGATAAAAATCGAATTTTCAATTTTTTTTTCCACATAGTTTTCCACATACCCAACTATTGACTATCAGTGTCTTTTCCATTAAAAAAGTATTGAATTAGTGGTTGAATTTTGGTATAATTGATTGACAATCAGCTAGTAATATAATTTTGCCTAGAATCGGAAAACCCCTGCACGTGGATAAGTTTTGCCGATTTTTTTTCGGTTCTACCTTTGTAAAGGCATATCTTCGTCACCCTTATCTGTGAGAGCAACTACACCTAGGTTTCCTATTCCGTGAAACATATTTAACGCAACAGCCGTAAGAAGGGAGCAAGTTGGATTGGCGCATTTTTGAGCGTTGCCTCAAGAAAAGCTACCGTTCCGTAAATAGGTATGACCGTTAACCATTTAAGCATTGCGAATTTTGATATTCGTTCATACCTTTATCAAAAGTTTTTAAATCCTTTTGTCTATAGTATCAGTAAGTTAGATAGGCTCCTGCTACATAACGTTGTGGCAGGACTTTTTTTTTGCCCAAAAACCAAATTGCCTTCAACCTGAACCCTGCCTTTTTCTACTTCAACCGCTATCTTTGCCCCGCTTTTCGCTGGTTGCAACAGCAGCCATTTGTCCAGCTCGATTTTCGGCTGGGTTCAACATCAAAATAAATCATCAATGAATTTTGACCTTATCGTAATCGGCAGTGGCCCTGGGGGGTATGTAGCTGCCATCCGAGCATCACAACTGGGCATGAACGTGGCCGTAGTGGAGCGTGAATCTTTGGGCGGCATCTGCCTTAACTGGGGGTGCATCCCCACCAAGGCGCTGTTAAAAAGTGCTCAAGTTTTCAATTATATCAACCATGCTGCGGACTACGGCATCGTAGTGGAAAAAGCGTCAGCAGACTTTGGAAACATGGTTAAGCGCAGCCGTGGCGTCGCAGAGGGCATGAGCAAAGGCATTCAGTTCCTTTTCAGAAAGAATAAAATCACGGTTATTGACGGCATGGGCAAGCTGCTTCGTGGCAAAAAAGTGGAAGTCACAGCAGCTGATGGCAAGAAGACAGAATATGCTGCTGAGCACATCATCTTGGCTACAGGCGCACGGGCAAAAGCCCTTCCCAACTTGCCCATTGACGGCCAAAAAGTAATTGATTATCGAAAAGCTATGTCCCTTGAGAAACAACCCAAGAGCATGGTCGTGGTAGGGGCTGGCGCCATCGGTGTGGAGTTCGCCTATTTTTACAATTCGATTGGTACAGAGGTGACTATTGTTGAGTTTTTGGAGCAAGGCTTGGTGCCTCGTGAAGATGCTGAAGTGTCGAAAGAGCTTGCAAAAATTTTCAAGAAAGAAGGCATCAAAGTCATGGGAAATACCGCAGTTGAGTCGGTGGACACTACCGGCAAGACCTGTAAAGTAAAAACAAAGGACAGAAAAACGGGCGCCGAAGCAGTCATCGAGTGTGATGTTGTGCTTTCGGCAGCAGGTGTCGCACCGAATACGGAGAATATTGGTCTTGAAGCATTGGGCATCCAAACAGACCGTGGCTTGGTTAAAGTAGATGAGTTCTATCGCACCAATGTGCCTGGTATTTACGCCATTGGTGACATCGTCCCAGGTGCAGCTTTGGCGCACGTGGCCAGTGCAGAGGGCATTATCTGCGTGGAGAAAATCGCAGGCCACCACCCACAACCATTGGATTACAACAATATTCCATCATGTACTTACTGCTGGCCAGAAGTGGCTTCGGTAGGTTACACAGAGCAAGCAGCCAAGGAGGCTGGTTATGAAGTCAAGGTGGGCAAGTTCCCGTTCAGCGCCTCTGGCAAAGCCAAGGCATCTGGAGCTTCAAACGGCTTTGTGAAATTGATTTTTGATGCGAAATACGGTGAGTTCCTTGGTGCGCACATGATTGGCGCCAACGTCACGGAAATGATTGCCGAGGTAGTGGTTGCCCGTAAATTGGAAACTACTGGCATGGAAATCGTCAAGTCGGTGCATCCGCACCCGACCATGAGCGAGGCCATCATGGAAGCCGCTGCTGCTGCTTATGATGAGGTGATTCACCTTTAGTGAAATCAAAAATTGACGATAGGCAAGTAAATAAAAAGCCCGGTTGCTCTACAACCGGGCTTTCTTTTTTAAGAAAAAAATCAGTATCAAATACCTACGGCCTTCTTGAATTCTGCATCACCGGGTTTTACGCCAGAAGGGAAAAAGCTAACCAATTCGCCTTTCTCGTTGATGACGTACTTGCAGAAGTTCCAGCTTGGAGCTTGGTCGTTCCATCCGTTTTTGTCTTTTTGTGAAAGCCACTGGTAGAGTGGGTGAGCGTCGTCGCCTTTCACGCTGATTTTCTGGAACATGGGGAATGTCACACCATAGTTCTTAGAGCAAAAACTGGCAATGTCTTCATTGCTGCCAGGTTCTTGGCTCATGAAATTGTTGGCAGGGAAGCCAAGCACCACCACTTCGTTTCCATGGGCTTTGTAAAATTCCTCCCAATCGGCGTACTGCGGGGTGTAGCCACACTTGGAGGCAACGTTGAGCAATACGATTTTTTTGCCTTTGTACTGACTGAAATCAATCAGCTCGCCAGTTTCCAAATCGGGCATTTTGAAGTCGTAAAAGGAGGTTGATGGTTGTGGGCTTGCGGTGCCAGTAGGTCGTTGACGAGCACTTTGGCTGGAACAAGAAACCAAAGCGACCAAGGACAGGATAAGTGAAAATAGTTTTTTCATGTAGAATTTTTTTATTGGAACAGGCTCTATCCAAAAAGGTTTTGAGGGTTTAGAAATTGGACTTGGAAGCTCAGGTGCATCATCCCAAAAGTCGTCAAAAAAGATGTGCCGCTAAATTGGATAGCTCAAGGCTCTAAATTTGTGTTTTATCAAAAAAATACGGTTCTTACGTGCTCATTCTTAGGTAGTTATAAAAACAGGCATTATTTTATTGGTGCCTGACTACATCAAACAAGCTTACCATGAGGAATAATCAGTTGCCTCCCATTTATTCGATTTACCACAACTCGCTTCCATTCTACTTGGACCGTACAGATATATGTATGGTAGATGGTGAAACCCCTGGGTTTCCTACTGTTTTTTTGGATGAAATGCTTGGCAATAAGCTTTCCCGGCAAGTGAACGTGGAGGGGCTCACTGCCGACAAATTGCGGCACCTTTATTTTGAAGCGAGGAATTTCCAAAAGATACATGGCGCAAAATCCTTCGGGTTTGGTTTCCCATTGGTCATTGACACGTTCAACAGTGACCTCGTGGTGGCTCCTGTTTTCATTTGGCAGTTGGATATCGAACCTGCCCAAGCTAGGATAGATGCTTGGGTGTTGAAGAATGCTGAGCAACGACATATTTTGCCCAATTACCGCCTGCTTAGCCATTTGAAGGAAAAATACGGTTTCGATTTCGTTCAACGGGCTGAGGAAATGGCCTTTTCGAAGAAAATAGGACTTGACCAGCTTGCGGAGTTTTGCAATGAAATTGCCGCTAGGCTAAACTTTGAACATTTTGGTCAGCCGCACGAGATTATACCTTGTCCAGGTATTGATGAAATTGGGTCTTTTACACAAACCGGAGCGCTTCATTGGTCGGGTGTGCTGGGGCTTTTCCCCCCGCAGAATACCCGATGGGCACCTGGCAACGCACGTCCCGAAAATGTCTTTGTACCTGCCAAAGCAGATGAACCAGACGATTTTGTATTCGCCTACCAACCTGACGACCCGGAACAAACAACAGCGTTGGAAACAATTGCCCGCCAGAAAATGACGATAGTTGAAGGTGAAGACGCACTAGGCAAGACCCAAACACTCGTCAATTTGCTCATCAACGCACTTTCAAATGGCAAGAAATGCCTTGTGGTATCTGAGCGAACCCAATCCTTGAAATACACACAGCACTTGCTGTCAAGGGCAGGCATTTTCCAGTACCATTTTTTATTGGACGATGCACTGAACGATAAGATGCCCTTGCTCGAACTCCTGCGGTCAACAGCTAGTGGCGGTGGTCGAGAAGTGCCACACAACCAACAGGATTTCAACGCAAAAAAGACCAAATACCTTCAGGAAAGAGCTGCTATACAAGCAACTTATCGGGCCGTAAAAGGCAAGGTATTTGGCGACTACAATTGGACAGAAACTGTCGGGCTTTTCATGGCCAGCAATCGGGTAGAGGGGAAGGAGCGCTTGGCTAGCCATCTGCATAGCTCCGACTTTGGGTTTCACCCCAGTGAGCACGAGCAAATCGTGTCGGGCATTTTGCGGAGCGAGCCGCTTTTTGACCAAGTGAAAACCCTGACGCACCCTCTGAGCAACCTCAACGAACAGATTTTTGTGAACTCCGAGGTAAGGAAAAGCCAACAATTCGTGGAAACTAACCTGCGGCTTTTCCTTGCAAAAACCAACGAACTTCAAAGCGAGTACATCAGCAAAACGGACAATTATGCTGCTCGGCTGAAGGAGCATTATCGGGATTATTTTACGCAGCTTGATACGCAGGCGAAGTCACTCCATGAACGAATTCAGAACCATACCGCATTGCTGGGTGGAGGGTTTGCATCAGCTGGCTCAAGCGCTTTTGATTGGCCATCGTTTTTTTCATCAAAAAAGAAAAAAATCAAAGCTGCGCAGGATGATGTCAGCAAGTCGTACCGGGCTTTTTTGAAATCATACGAAACCAACCCATATTTCGACGTGGCTTTCTTGGCCTGCAAGGACGGCCAGAACATTCCAAAGACCACTGAAAACTTGGTCAATTTCCGGGCAGCATTGGCTCAATGGTATGCCAACACCGATATGTTGGTGCAGGAAGAAGTCATGCGCCTGAACAGCAAAACCGCTCACCCAAGCCTTGACGTCAAAGAGCAAATCACGACACTGGAGTTTGCGTTGAACACGTTGATTGAAGAATTGAACGAGTCGGGACTTTATCAAAAGCACCTCGAAAACAAGACGCTGACCATCCCGCAGCGCCAAAAATACTTGGAGAGCATCATTGAGCAATTGGAAGTGACGCAGCTGAACATGCGGGATTTCCCGCAATACCATGCTTGGCAAACCAATTGGCTTGGTCTCGGTGTTTTAGGGCAAAAAGTGGTTCGAGCGCTGGTAAAAGTGAAACCTGGCGACTGGGTGGCGGCATTTGAAAGTTGGTATTTCAATAGCCTGCTCACCAAGGTGCAACAACCAGCACTGCCTGAGGACTCGAAGGCAATTGAGCAGTTCAATACAGCATGGAGCGAACTCAAACCATTGATTTTCAATCAATTGACAACGTTCTGGCATGATAGGCAGTCAGCTGAATCAAAAGCCCTGAAAAAGCAAAATAAACAAGCTTGGCAGATGATTTTTGATAAATCGGGGCACAAAACAGTTGAAAACCTGCCTTTGTCAAAAGCCTTGGAAAATGGCTTCGATGCTGTCACAGCTTACCTGCCGATATTATTTGTGACACCGCACATAGCCCTGAACGAACTGCTGGAATTGCCAGGCTACTTCGACTATGTGGTGTTTGATGAGGCCAACAAATTCTCAGTGGAAACGGCCACAGCAATTGCACCATTGGGAAAAAAGGTCGTCATCATGGGCAGCAATGATAGTTTTGGCAAAGAAACCAGTCTCTTGCAGTATGCCCTGGAGAATGGTGTGCCTTCAGCCTTAATTTCCAATCGGTATGAACCGCCAACGCCCATTTCGGGATTGGTTGAAGACGACTTGGCACTACCTCACCAGCGTACAACCTACCACATTGACAATGTGGAAGGCCGATTCCATGAATTGGAGGGTACCAATGATACTGAGGCGCAGGCGGTAATTCGGATGCTCAACCAAATCAAGCAGACTCCGCAGCGCATTTACCCATCCGTCGGAATCGTGACTTTCACGGTGGAACAACGAGATTTGATAGCTAACTACCTGCTCAAGTTGAAGCAGCAAAACGTGTTGGGAAGTGAGAAAATACAGCAGTTGGAGCGCAATGGGATGGGCGTCTTTCACATAGATGAGCTGTTCGGTCAGTATTTTGACATCCTCATCGTCTCCTGTACTTATGGCCTTTTGAACCTGAAAGGCGAAATGACCAAGAAATTGGTTTTGCTGAACGCACCAGCCGCTGTGAGTCAATTAAAAATGCTTGTAAACAAGCCTGTGCAGTCGTTCCAAATCGTCCACTCACTGCCGGAAGAACATTTGCAAAAATTTGAGGGCAAAAAATGGGAAGAGGGCACTTGGCTGTTGTCACATTTCATCCGATTGGCTGAAGCCTCCAAAAACAATAATTTGCCCCAGATGATGATTTCAATGGAGGCGCTAGGCAAGCAAACTGGGAGCGAAACGCCACGGTCAATTTTTGCAGAGGAGGTGGTACATGCGTTGGAGCCGTTCTTAGACACCAAACGCATTTCCGTCAAAGCCTCAATTGATGGCGTCCATTTCCCGCTCTTGGTCAAACCAACTTACGAAGGCGGCAAGTCTGTTGTCTTGCACCCTGACGGTTTCTTCGCCGGCACTACTTTCACTTCGCCACTTTGGGAGCAAGGACAGCGCAGCATGATTGGGCTGTCTGGACTAGCCTACCTTCCCTTTTGGTCGGTGCAGTGGCTGAAAAATCCAGGGGTGGAAGCTCGGCTGTTGGCAAGCAAAATCATCAACTTCGATTCAAGTCAAGTTGGCCGCCCAATCGAAGACGAAACTGCCGACATATCGCTAGAAGATAAGCTGAGGGATTGATTTTATTAACAAGATGTTGATTATCAGGATTTTGTGAGACAATTGCGAGACTTTGAAAGTCTCCGTATTTCTACTGAAATTGACCCAAGTAAAGACGAGGTTTTGAATTCAGTGTATCTTTGGCGCTGTTCAATGAAATTCAACCATAGTGGTAACATCTTTTCGGTAAGAATTTCAAATACCTCCTTTTACCCTCCCCATTTTTAATTCAAGCGTTTCAAACATGTATCGCCAAAACGGAATTAACAATTGCGTTTTGATTCAAATCGTCGGCTTTAGACATCTTTGAATTGTACCCAAACGGTAGTGAGAACACCCAATGGTCAGCAATCGTCCAAAGCCAATGAAAAAGCCCGACGGGGAAACCCGCCGGGCTTTTAAATTATAGCATTTTTGTGAAATCAAGCTGAGAACGAAGTGCCACACCCGCAAGTTGAGGTGGCATTTGGGTTGTTGAAAGAAAATCCCCGGTTGTTTAGGCCGTCTTCCCAGTCAATCACCATCCCCAAAAGGTAGATAGCATGTGATTTCTGCATAAAAACCCGAAGCCCATCTATTGTGAACTCATCGTCTTGGTCCGTTTTGGAGTCAAAACCGAGCACGTAGGAGAAGCCGGAGCAACCTCCGCCCTTTACGCCAATGCGCAAGCCATGGTCGTTGGGGATGTGTTCACTTTCCATGATTGAACGCAACTGGACGACGGCGCCTGGGGTGAGTGAAATGGGCTGATTGGCAACTGTTGTTTGCATTTTTATTTAATTTGGACACAAAAATAGGAAAAGCAAATTTCAAGCTCAAACAATTCAAGGCTTCCTTCGGTTGTGCGCACTGAAATGATTTTTGTATTTCAAGGATTGGAGTACTTTTGCGCCCCCAAATTGAAAACCTTGTTTCGTTTGATTTGATTAGCATTAAGAACAAAAACTTGTAACATGTCAACCTGGTTGGTAGCACTGCTTGAAATAATCAAAATTACCGTTCCTGCACTGGTCGTGTTCTTCACCGTTTATTACTTGATGAAGACCTACCTCGATAAACAGTATCAACTACGTGCGTTGGAGTTCAAGCAAAACCAAAGCAACCTTACGGTGCCGTCAAGGTTGCAGGCTTATGAGCGCCTTTCATTGTTTTGCGAGAGGATTGCCATCCCCAGCCTTATGCTTCGATTGAGGGAAGACAACCAAACAAATGCTGCGCTGCGCTTGGCAATGCTGTTGACCATTCAGCAAGAATTTGAATACAACATCACACAACAAGTTTACGTGTCGGAGCAGCTCTGGCAAATCATCAAAATATCAAGAGACAATACGGTCATGGACATCAATGGTTTGTACGAACAGGTTGACCCCAAAGGGCCATCCAAGGAGCTTGCAACGGTCCTTTTGTCACAAGCTGAAAGCCAATCTGTCAATTCGTTGAACATGGCGCTATCGGCCATCAAGAAAGAAGCGACAATCTTGATGTAAAAGGAGGTTCGTAACTCGTTGATTATCAATGGTTATTTCGTAAAGCATTGATTGTCAAGTAATTACATCCTGCTTCCTTCTATCTGCTTGATTTAGAACGGTTTATAAATTTTGAGCCTGTGACAGTTCTTTTGCTTTGAAAAAAATCAAAAAAAGAAGAAAAATCCTGAGCCGATTTGATGGAATTTCGCCACCTTTGCATCTCTCCAATAAATGAAGCAAAACGATGCTTTTTTAGTTACTTGTGTTTGTAAACACAGTGCCAAAAGCATTCGCCCGGAGTCGTTTCCTGATTTACTGATACTATAATTACCCGAAAAGGACGGGGTGCCAAAACCTTATTTCTTAACTGCCAACTTAATTTTGGAGAATGGTAAAGGATTGCGTAACAGTATGGGATAGCTGTCTGCATGTTATCCGCAGGAACGTGAATGGACAGAGTTTCAAAACATGGTTTGAGCCAATTAGGCCAATCCGCCTAGAAAACAATGCACTTACCATACAAGTGCCAAACAAGTTTTTTTACGAATGGCTGGAGGAGCACTATGTTTCACTTCTGAAAATGTCAATTCGAAAGGAGCTTGGCGACAAAGGACGCTTGGAGTACCAGATTCTTTCGAACAATAGCCGACAACAAAGAACTGAAGAAGCTGCTAAAGTTGAAATTTCTGCTGCTCCTTCAAACACTTCTAAAGGCGTAAGTCCCGGCAGCATTGATACGAATAGTATCAAGAATCCATTCGTTATCCCCGGCATCAAGAAATTGAAAATTGAGTCACAACTCAATCCTAACTATACTTTTGGTACATTCATCGAGGGCGATTGCAATCGTTTGGCCAGGTCTGCAGGTCATGCTGTGGCTAAAAAACCTGGCGGTACAGCCTTCAATCCACTTGTGATTTTTGGTGACGTAGGCTTGGGTAAGACTCACTTGGCCCATGCTGTTGGGAACGAAGTGCTCAAAATGCACGAGAACAAATCGGTGCTGTACGTTTCATCCGAGAAATTTACTGGTCAAATTATTGACTCCATTAAGAACAATGCTGTCAACGATTTTGTGAATTTCTATCAAATGGTAGATGTACTCATTGTTGACGACATTCAGTTTTTGGCTAACAAACAGAAAACCCAAGAAATTTTCTTCCATATTTTCAACCAGCTGCACCAAGGTGGCAAGCAAATCATTCTGACATCTGACCGCCCTCCGAAGGATTTGGATGGCATGGAGGAGCGCTTGATTTCTCGTTTCAAGTGGGGATTGTCTGCTGACCTTCAAGTGCCTGATTTTGAGACGAGAGTCGCTATTCTTGAATCGAAAATGAACCGAGAAGGTGTTGAGCTGCCAAACAGTGTGGTGGAGTTCATTTGCTACCACATCCAGAACAACATCAGGGAGTTGGAAGGTGTGCTAGTGTCGGTCATAGCCCAATCCTCGCTCAATCGCCGTGAAATTGACGTGGATCTGGCCAAGGAAGTGGTGAAAAACTTTGTCACTCAAATCAACAAGGAAATCACCTTGGAATTCATCAAGAACTTGGTGGCTGACCATTTTGATTTACCGGTTGAAAAACTTGGAGGCAAAACCCGGAAGCGACAAATCGTCATCGCTCGTCAGCTTTCAATGTATTTGGCAAAAAACCTTACGGACAAGTCGCTGAAGAATATTGGTGAAATGTTTGGTGGTAGAGACCATAGTACCGTCATTTATTCTATCAAAACAGTACAAGACTTGATGGAAACAGACCTTGTTTTCAAAGACACGGTATCAGAGTTGGAGAAAAAAATCCGGCTGACCCTGAACGAAAAATAGTTGGTAGGGGTTTTGCAATGCAGCCTTGAAAATTTTAAAAAAATTAAATGCATCGGGTTTGGTTTTTTGAAAACTGAATTTACCTTTGCACCCGCTTCGGCAAAAGAGCCAGGTGAGATGGGTGAGTGGCTGAAACCAACAGTTTGCTAAACTGTCGTACTGGGAAACTGGTACCCCGGGTTCGAATCCCGGTCTCACCGCAACAAAAAATAAAAGCCTTCGTAAGATAGAAGGTAAAAAGTTTCGGGGTGTAGCGCAGTCCGGTTAGCGCACCTGCTTTGGGAGCAGGGGGCCTCAGGTTCGAATCCTGATACCCCGACGAGAGGCGAGTCAAAAATGGCTCGCCTTTTTTGTTTTCTTGACTGTCGTTATCCTTTTATCTCCAGCAACTTCATCAGCACTTCTACACTTCCTTTTTCTTCAAAGTAATTCAAATGATGACAAGCTATCTCGAACTCATCAACTTTGGGATGGTGGTTCTTTGGGATGGTTTTGATACTATCCACACTTACAGCAATATCGTTTGGAGTTTGACCATACAACAACTTGCCACCTAGCTTGTAAACCTTGTCCATCAGTTTTTGCTGGTCGGCGTTGTTTTGCAAATAGTTTTCCAAATGACCTGCTATGATGCTGTATCGGATGCCTGGGTTTGCACTTTTGTTCAGGTTTTTCAAGAAATCAGCATTGTCCCAATCAATTTGAGCGAGCGTCACAGTTAGGTCTTTGGACTTTTGCAAAACGCCTAAAACCGACGCCGCAGCCGGTATCCCCCAAGGCAAATTCACCAACAAGGTCAAGACCGGAATGGCATAGTCCCGATAAGTTGTGATTTTTGAAATATTGGAACCGCCATTCGGAGTACCTGCCATGATGAGGTGCTGCACCAAATCTTTACCACCCAGATTTTCAATGAAGTAACGTGACACCAAGCCTCCCATCGAATGTGCGACAATGGTGATTTTCTTTTTGTTGACGGGAGTAATGTCAGCGTCATCCTTGAGCATTTCGGCAAGTATTCCTGCCGTTTCCTCGATTGGTGTATTGAGGTTTTCGTAATCGAAGGTTAAAACAAGGTCGAAAGGTGCTTTCTGGCCTTCCAATGTTTGAACCAGTGGCTCCATGCAATCAGCCATGCCTCCTGTATCGCCGATGATACCATGCAGCAACAGCAGAATGTTATCAGCAGCTTTCACTTTGTCTTTTAACCCATCGGAGCGGCGCTCGGCTTTTTCGCCACTGTAATCAACCCAGCGCAGGTAGCACGATTTTTTCTTTTTCAAAACCAACTTGAGGAAACAAAGCTTCAACGCCTTGCCCAGGCTGCGTTGCTTGTCAGTAGTATTCGGCAGGTGCGAGATGCTCACGAGCGCATCGCCGTTATCCATCCGCTCCGCAGTGCCCACAGGAATCAGGTGCTCGCCATCGAAGGTCAAGGGGAGCAGCGATTCCTCCAATTCGTCGGTGCTTTGGAGATTGGCGGAGACTTCTAATTGAAGCGGGTTCTCGGCAAGGCTGGCCTCGTTTTGCAGGTCAGTGAGTTCAAGCATGTTGGCGGGGGCAGTGTCCCTCGTGCCGCTGCCGAATTGGAGCAGCTCCACGCCCGAAAGCCTCGCCAGTTCGTTCACCACGGCCATCGGCTCCACGTTGCGGCTGCCCGAATGCACCAGCACCAGCCCAACGCCGGAGCGGAAAGTCGGGTGTGCCAGTATTTTGATGAAATTGTCGGCCAATGAAATGACCTTTTCACCCACGCCCGGCGAACTGCCCACGCACTGCACTTTCAGATTCACACTGTACCAATCGTGTAGGTCGCCGGGTGGTGTATCGTCGTTTTCATCGAAAATATCAATGCTGCGGGGCCTCCCTCGCAGGTCGCCCCTGACGCCGAGCACGTCCTTGCTTTTCCAAAAAGACAGGGTCTCGCCCAGCTTGAAAGTGTTTTGCTGTTCCAGCAATTCCGGGTGGATGGGCTTGTTGCTCACAATCAGCTTAAAAATGCTCGATTCGGGTTGGCCGTTGTTCAATTTAAAATTGGCTGGCGGTAAGGCGTTCACCGTGCTGTTGGCCGGTACTTCATCGTTGTAAGCTTTGATGAGCCGATAATTGCTGCTTCCGAAAAACAGGGCGCAGTGACGAGGTTTACCAGCGTTGTTCCTGATTTCGAGCTTGAACGGCACTTTGTTTTCCACGCCTTCTTCCTGCAAAATATCAATCGTAGCCTCATTACCGGTATGCTGAAAAACCACCTTGCCGTTGGCGTCCAGCTCAGACAGCACCATTTCCACGTCCTTTTTCAGCGACTGAAAAATGCCGCCTGGTTTCACCAAAAGCTTCGTTTCGGGGTTGTCCAATTGGATGGTCTTCTCCCAGCGGGCAATCATTTCCAGCTTCTCGAAAGCATCCTTGAACATCGGTTCCCAGTCGTTGCCCTTCAAGGTGCGCAGGCAAAGCTGGTCGGAATTTCGGATGATTTTTAGCTCATTTTCTCCGATTTCGAGGCGGTATGCGGCATTCTCAAAGTCAGTCTGCAAACTGAAATAGAGTGGCTTGAATACAGTCAGCGCCTTCATTGCGGCAGCAGCTTCAGACTTTTCGGCTTTTAGTTGAAAAAACAGTGGTGGCTCCGGTGTACTCGTCAGCCGGGCGTCGTATTGCTCGTTTTCGTTGGCGGGAAACTCCAAATGGAGGCTGCTCTCATCCACACCCACGGTCACGGTTTTGGCAACACCCACCACCGCTCCGTTTTTCAGGATTTCAAAAGTGGCGGGCTGTGCCTTCGTGGTGGGCAGGCCGGACATGGCCCCCATCGTCACGTTCCATTTTCCATCTTGAAAAAACACTTTGACGGGCACATCCGGCGCAGGACTGCCCATGCCGAGGAAGCCTTGCAGACCATTGAAATACCCGTAAGTCTCGATTTGAGGATGCTGGTCGCTGGTGTTTTTGGCGGCCCGGAGTCTGATTTCGGTAAACAACTGCGTATAGGAAATCCCTTGCTGGTACTGGGTTTCGTTCAGTACACCCATCAAGATCGTCGAGAACAAACCCCGGCTGTTCCGGGTCTCGTGCGCCTTTTCCTTTTTGTCGCAGGCGGCCAGAAGCACGTGGCGACTGGCGGGCAGGTGGAAGTCTTTTGGGTGCTGCGCAAAATGGCCGCCGAGGTAATCGGCCAGCTGCCGGGGCTGCGTCCGGTCGGAGGCTTGACGGGTCTTGCCGAGCGTTAGGTCGTCGAGGTTGCGGGTGCCGGAACCCGAATGGCAGCAGTCCAAAACGACCGCTACATGCGCCCCTTTTTGGGCCACCCGGTCAATCAGCACGGCCAGTTCCTTGTCGGCGAGGTCGAAGCGGTCGGGCCAGCGGCTGTCGGCCAGCACGAGGGTCTCCATCATGCCCTCCGGGAAGTATTGGGCGAACTCCGGTGCTGCCAATTCCCGGCTGCCGTGGCCGCTGTAAGCAAACACCACGATGTCGCCCGCCCCCGCCTGTGCGAGATGCGCCGGGCCGAAGTTTTTGACGACGTTTTCATAAGTGGCATCGCCCTCCAGCAGCTTCACGATTTTCCGGTTGGCCTCCGGGAACCGCTTTTTCAAATAGGCTTCAAAGATATTGATGTCATTGACGCAGCCCGTGAGGTTGGGCACGGTGGTCTTGCCGTTCTGCTGGTAGTCGTTGATGCCGACGAGGAGTGCGAAGAGGTTGGGCATTTGTAGATTGTTTTGGTTTAGGAGGTTTAGAAAGTTTAGAAGGTTTAGGCTGGTATTCATAAACTTCCTAAACTTTCTAAACCCGCTAAACCCCTCATTTAAACACTGGCCTTTTGCTGGTTGGTGGGCGAAGGAAATTGACAATTTCCCGCATCCCACGCTCGAAATTATTTCCGCTTATATCTATGAG
>CAYTZS010000010.1:0-12310 GCA_964442355.1 uncultured Saprospiraceae bacterium
AATGATTGTAGCTATTCTGCCAGAAAAACGAAGTGCTGTAGGAGTGCTGTGGAAAGAAGCAGACGAGCTACTTTCAATCACAGTCGCCTCCCTAAAAACCAGCAGAAAATCAGTTCAGAAAAAATGAAATCAGATTTACGGTTGCAGCAGAGCCCCCAATCGTAAATCGTAAATCGTAAATCGTAAATCGAGTGAATCTAAAAGGCATCAAAAAAATCTACTTTCTCGGCATTGGCGGCATCGGCATGAGCGCCCTAGCCAGGTACTTTTTGATGAAAGGTTGCGAGGTTCATGGTTATGATAAAACAGAGACGACCCTCACCAAAAAGTTGGTGAAAGAGGGCATGACGGTTCACTACGGCGCAGCGGATTTGACGAAAATCCCCGCCGGACTTGATTTGGTGGTTTGGACGCCAGCCATTCCCCGTGATTTTGAGGAGCTGCTGCATTTTCAAAACAGCAGCATTCCTTTGAAGAAGCGGGCGGAAGTGCTCGGCATCATCAGCCGGAGCCAGCGCACGATTGCCGTGGCTGGTACCCATGGGAAAACAACGACCTCCTCCCTCGTGACGCATTTGTTGCGAACGGGAGGAGTTCGTTGCACAGCCTTTTTGGGCGGCATTGCGCAGAACCTCAAGTCCAATTACGTGGGCGGCGACAGCGAATGGGTAGTAGCAGAAGCGGACGAGTACGACCGCAGCTTCCTGCACCTGTCGCCAGAGATTTCCGTGCTACTGAGCATGGATCCAGACCATCTTGACATTTATGGAAAGGCCGAAGATGTAGCAGAAACGGGTTTCAAGGAATTTATCCGCAAAACAAAGCCAAATGGCAAGGTTTTTATTAAGGATGAATTATCGCAACACTTTGAAAATCAAATACTTGAACCCACCAACCGTGTTGCATTCACCACCTTCGGCTTAGGGAAAGGTACGTATCGTGCAGAAAACGTCCGTGTTGAGGACGGCTGTTTCGTATTTGACTTTGTAGCTCCGGCCTCTGGCCGGAGTTGGGAGGCTCTCCCGGTAAAACGGGGCGGTAAGGGCCGGAGCTACGAAGGACGAATGGATAATGGTGAATGGAGAATCGAGAATATACGCTTTGCAATGGCGGGGCGACACAATATTGAAAATGCAACTGCTGCCATTGCTGTGGCGCTGCAACTGGGGGTAGGGGAGAAGGCCATTCGCAAAGCCCTCATCACCTTCAAAGGCATCAAGCGCCGCTTTGAGTTCGTCTATCGGGACGAACACACGGTGTTCATTGACGACTATGCCCACCACCCGACAGAAATTCGGGCGGCAGTGCAGGCGGCACGGGAGCTTTTTCCCGACAGGCATATCACAGGCATCTTCCAGCCTCACCTGTACTCCCGGACGAGGGATTTTCAGGACGGCTTTGCTGAAGAACTTGACAAACTGGACGATGTCATTTTGATGGACATCTACCCGGCACGGGAGCTGCCAATGCCGGGCGTGACCTCAGAAATCGTTTTTGGCCAAATGAAGAACCCGAACAAGGTGCTGGTGACAAAGGCGAATATGCTGGAAGTGCTGAAAACCAGGCAGTTGGACGTGGTGATGACGATTGGTGCTGGGGATATTGATACGTTCGTTGAGCCAATTAAGCGCTACTTGAAAAACAAGAATAGTAAAGGATAAACATCAAGCAACTTCTGAAATGCTCGAAAACGCAAACAAATCATCCTCATTTCGTCGCATCGCATGGATAGGCGGTGGGTTCCTTACGCTCATGCTCATCATTGCAGCAGTGGAGCGCAAGAAGGAACTGACGGTGGGTGCCACGGTGGTGGAAGTAACTCCACTGGAAGATGGGGCGCTGCTGATTGACAGCATGGACGTCATCCGGCTGGTGGAAAAGACCATCGGCGGTTCGCTGGACGAAATGACTGCTTCCGTCGTGGACGAATCCTTGGTGGAGCGAGCATTGGAAGAGAACCTTTTTGTGAAAAATGCCGAAGTCTTACTCACTGCTAACAGCAACATCAAAATCAACATCGAGCAGCGGGTGCCCATCTTGAGGGTGATGGACAAAATGGGGGCGCAGTATTACTTGGACAATGACGGGGCGAGGGTACCGCTTTCACGACACTTCACCGCCCGCACACTGGTGGCCACGGGAAACATTACACCGCACACGCCAGAGTTTTTGACCAAGAAGAACCACTCGATGAAAGACCTTTTTGAACTCACGAACTTCATCCTGAACGACCCGCTTTGGAAGGCCATGTTCGAGCAGGTACACGTGACTGGCCAGAATGATTTTGTGCTGGTGCCTAAAGTGGGCGACCAAGCCATCATCCTTGGCAAGTGGGACTCGGACGTGGAAGCCAAGTTCAAGAAACTGAAGACTTTTTATGAAGAAGGCTTCAGCCGAGAAGGGTGGCGCAAGTACAAAACCATTGACCTGCGCTACCGCAACCAGGTCGTTTGTGAAAGAAAATAAAGGCGATGGCCTGCTTGCAGGCTAGCACGAATCTTACTGTTAACCTAAGAGACTCAAGCTTTTTATTGAGACACTTTTAAAATCATGATTATGGATTATCCAAACTTCTCCTCCCAGGATTTGGTGGTCGCCCTCGACATCGGCACCACGAAAGTCTGCGCCATTGCCGGTCGAAAGAACGAGCATGGCAGGCTCGAAATACTCGGAGTCGGCAAAGTTGAGAGCGAAGGCGTCATGCGTGGCGTTGTCAGCAACATCGAAAAAACCGTACGTGCAATTTCAGATGCCATTTCGCTTGCGCAAAGGGCGGCTGGCGTTGAGTTCCGGGTGGCCCACGTGGGCATCGCAGGGCAGCACATCAAGAGCCTCCAGCACCGGGGACTCCTGACCCGTGACAACCTGCACACGGAAATTGCGCAACGGGACATTGACCGACTCGTGAACGACATGTACAAGCTCGTTTTGCCGCCAGGCGACAAAATCCTGCATGTGCTCCCGCAAGAGTACACTGTGGACGACGAGCAAGGCATCGTTGACCCCATCGGCATGAGCGGTGTGCGCCTTGAGGCCAATTTCCATATCATCACAGGTCAAATTACGGCTACGCAAAACATCGTGAAGTGTGTGGAGCGTGCAGGCTTGCGGGTGGCCAGCCTCATGCTCGAACCCATTGCGAGTGCAGCAGCTGTATTGTCGGATGAGGAGAAGGAAGCCGGTGTTGCACTCGTTGACATCGGCGGTGGCACCACAGATATTACCATTTTCAAAGACGGCATCATTCGCCACACGGCGGTCATTCCGTTCGGCGGCGGCGTCATCACCAAGGACATCAAGGAGGGCTGCAACGTCATGCAGAGCCAGGCCGAGAAGTTGAAGGTGAAGTTTGGCAGCGCCATGGCCGAAGAGGTTTACGACAACCGTGTCATCACCATACCCGGTTTGAAGGGAAGAGAACACAAAGAAATTTCTGAAAAGAACCTTGCTCGCATCATCCAGGCGAGGGTCGAAGAAGTGCTGGACTACGTGGTCTGGGAAATCCGCAGGAGCGGCTACGAGGGCAAGCTCATCGCTGGTCTCGTGCTCACAGGCGGTGGTTCTTTGATGAATCATATTGAAAAACTGACCGAGTTCCACACGGGCATGACTACTCGAATCGGTACGCCAGTAGAGCACTTGGCGCATGGCTACCACGAGCAATTGCAAAGCCCAGTTTTCTCAACAGTCATCGGCTTGTTGATGAAGGGCATTCAAGACGTGGAAGAGGGCAAGGTGCGTTACCAAGAACCTGTTTCCAACCAATCTGCTGCGGCACAGGCTGTGGAAGAAATGGAGGCAGCCGAGCTGTCCAGCGAAGGCGGCAACAATGGCGGGCTTTTCAATAAGATTTTTCAGAAAACAAAGGAATGGTTCCAGACCGAACCAGACGCCGAATTTTAAGGAGTTTTGAGTTATAAGCTATGAGTTATGAGTCTGCCACGACTTCCTACTCATTGCTCACAACTCATAACTCATAACTCAAAAAAATTAGCAGTTATGATATTCAAACTTCTCGACGAAAAAAATAGCGCACCCATCATCAAGGTGATCGGTGTTGGCGGCGGCGGTAGCAACGCCGTAAACCACATGTTCAAGCAGGGCATCGTTGGCGTGGACTTCGCCATCTGCAACACCGACCAGCAAGCAATGGAGCAAAGCCCTGTTCCAACAAAAATCCAACTCGGCCCCACCCTCACCGAAGGGCGTGGAGCTGGCTCAAAACCGAATATCGGCAAACTGTCGGCGGAGGAGAGCATTGAGGAGGTGAAAACCTACCTCACCAACAATTGCAAAATGCTCTTCATCACAGCGGGCATGGGCGGCGGAACGGGCACGGGTGCAGCGCCCATCATCGCACGGGCTGCGCAGGACATGGACATCCTGACCGTTGGCATCGTGACATTGCCTTTCACTTTCGAAGGCAACAAGCGGGTTTATCAGGGCTTGGAGGGTTTGGAAGAACTCAAAAAGTACGTGGATACCATCATTGTCATTTCCAATGACAAGTTGAAGGCCATTCACGGCAACCTGACCATTTCGCAGGCATTTGGCCAAGCTGACAACATCTTGACGACGGCTGCCAAGGGCATCGCTGAAATCATCACCGTACCTGGCTACGTCAACGTGGACTTCGAGGACGTGAACACCGTCATGCGCAGCAGTGGTGTCGCCATCATGGGTACAGCCATTGCCGAAGGTGACAACCGTGCGAAGCGTGCGGTGGACGAGGCATTGAACTCGCCGCTGCTCGAAGACAACAATATCAGAGGTGCGCAGCACATCCTCATCAACATCACTTCTGGCAAACGGGAGGTGACCATGGAGGAGATTTTCGAAATCACAGAATTTGTTCAAGAGGAAGCAGGCGCAGGAACGAACCTCATCTGGGGTAACTGCTACGACGAGAACTTGGCCGACAAACTGAGCGTGACCATCATCGCCACGGGCTTCGAACGGAGCCAGGGCAAGGCGGCCATGCCGGGAGCCAAGCCGGAGTCGAATGCACGGCCTGTGAAGGTTTCGTTGGACGATGACGATTTTTCGCCAAAAAAAAACTTCATGAGCACACTTGGTTCTGACGAAGAACGAGTGCCTGGCAATACCATCGAATTTCCAGAAGTGACCGAGCGGTTCAACAAGTACAACCGTTTCGGCAAGGAAGAACCTTACATCAGAAATACACGTGACCGTGAGGAAGAAGAGCGCCAACATCGCCTAGAGGCAGAACGCCGCAGGAAGGAGCGCCTCGCAGCCATCAGCGCAAAGCCTAAACTCAGCAACCCGCAAGCGGTGAATGAGTTGGAGAATGTGCCAGCGTATTTGCGGAAGGGCATCAACTTGGAAGATGTGCCAGGCTCAGACGAGATTTCTTACTCCAAGTGGACGATTTCGGAGAACGAGGCCGAGCCACAGTTCCGGGAAGGAAATTCCTACCTGCACGACAATGTAGATTAACAGTGTAAAGGAATGAGGTTCGCAGGTATGTGTGGGGCAAATGTTCCATGCATCACACCGCTACACCATCATGCCTCCTGAATCGTTTTTTATTTTTAGCCATCATAACTTGCTAAACCAAGTTTCGGGCTTGGGTCTGTCATGGCCCAAGCCTTTTTTTGTTTCATTGAATATCAAGCAAAGACATTCCGTGGCCACCTCTTGGCACAATGTTTGACAATTCGCTTCCGAACTCCCTCCTTTTTTGTCGTATTCCCTCCCTTCGAAATTCCCAGCGTAAGCATCCACCCCTATTTGTTCAGGGCAACTTGAAAAACAAAAACTTTGGAATGATGAACACTTACTTAACTGAGCGCTTGGTTGGTATTGGTCAGCAGCGCTGCAATGGTACTTCTTTAATAGGCACATCTTTTCTCATTCCCAACCTTCTCATTATCAAGCTAAAACTCACTTCGTGATTGCACATTAAGGCAGTCACGCTATATCCAGGAATGCCAGAAATCGAACTTGAACTTAGCTAACTCACAACTTATTTATGAACAAAGTCTTACTCACACTGACCGCCCTCCTGTTTTTTACGGCAATTATCCGGGCCGCCAATCCACATGGCGACCTGCGGATAGAAATGCTTGAATACCACAACTTGGTGGTGGACCACAACATCCAGACACCAGCTGGCGCAAGCCCAAGGGCCGTTTATATTGGCGTCAAGTTTTGTAACGACGGTGCCAACCCACTCACGGATGTTTTTGCCAACATTGGCGACTTCATTGCCGGAACACCTGGTGTGTATCCGGTCACCACCGTTCCCAGCGGGTTGTACTCAGGCAGCTTCTCTTTTACCCACGAAGGTGGTGCCAGAGATGCAGTCCGTTACATCGGCACATTGGCGCCAGGAGAGTGCGTCATACAGTATTGGCTCCTCAGCTACCCGTTGCTCGATGCAAATGGCAATCGGGTGGTAGGCAGCAAGCCAGACCAGACGGACGACCTCAAATTAAAGTATGATGTTTGGGCTAGCGCCAATGACGGGGGAACACCCTTGGAAGCGAATACGAGTAAGACCCTGCAACTTCGAGCCGAGATTTCGGCGATGGCCAACAAGATTTGGCCCAATACCACCTCAAAAGTGCCGAACGAATTTCTGGCAGCCTTCCCTGACAAGCAGTTGGGTTGGCGCCAAACAACACCCTCGAGTGCTAGTCACCCGGGGGCTACGGTCGTTTTGGAGGGTATCTGGTTCGACCTAGGCAACATTCGTAAAGGTTTTGATAATAACGGTGACTATATTCCTGATTATAACTTCTTGCTACAACCAGTGGGCAATCCCGCCATTTACGATGCCAACTGTTTCAGGTTGGTCAAAGTGAGTGGTCTGATTGTCATTAAGCTGCACGGTGGCGCAACACAGACCATCGAGTTTACAGACCAGATGCACTTCAAGGGCATCCCTGAGGACAATACAGGAGCTGTAGGCATGGTGTTTTACGAGTTTGCCGTACTAAATGGCCCTTGTTCTTCTACCTTGACACCTTATCAAGAGGTGGCTTCTGGTTCTGACAATGAGAAGCACAACGGTGACTACGGCGCACCGGGCGGAACGCTTGCATCTGCCCCACCATCTGGTGTATTTATGATAACCGCCCCGCCCTCTGTTCCAGTAGGTCAAATTGCTGAATACACCATTTCCTACAACAACAATGGTACTCAGCCCATAGGGTTGCCCAATTTGCAAAACAACCTTGTTTTTCAAAGCAACATCCCAGCGAACACAAGCTACATAGCTGGTTCGGCCTCTGCAAATAACACGCTGCCGCCTGGCAACAACGCTACCGTTCTCTATTCTACCGACAATGGAACTTCATGGTTTACAACTGAGCCCTCACCTGCCAATACCGTTACCAACATCCAATGGTGGCTCAGCCAACCCTTGGCTGGTGGCCAAACTGGTGAAGTAACCTTTGAGGTGATGGTTGATAACAATTATCCAGAGAACCAATTGGAAAACATTGGTGCTGCTAGTCTAGGCAACAGTGATCCTTTTCTGTTGGATGAGGTGGGTACGTTGATTCAAGGAAACTACAGCATATCAGGAAAAGTCTTCAACGACGATGGCGCTGGTGCTGGAGGCGTTGGAGGCGATGGCGTTCAGAATGGTACTGAAACGGGTTTGCCCAACATAACCGTATGGTTGTACTTGGACGAAAACAAAGATGGTAGAGCCAATACTGATGAGGATGTAGCTCAAACGACTACAACCAATCCTACCGGTAACTACTTTTTCAACAACCTAAGTGATGGCAGCTACGTAGTAAAAGTAAACAGCACAGATACTGACATGCCTTCGGGCCTATCGGGCACATCCTCAAACGAGGTGCCTGTTGATAGCCTTTCTTTGGGCAACCCAACAGTTTCGTTTGGGTATGGCTCCCTGTTGCAAGTAGTAAACAGTGTTAGTTCTACGACTACAATTTACGAGAACGATATAGTTACCTTTAATATCGGTTTGCAGAATCAAACCTTCAGTGAAGACACCGACAATAGTAGCTCCGTTACAGCTTGGGCTTCAGTATTAGACCCTGCTACAAACTTCAATATTACCCCAAACAATATGCTAGGTGCCCCCAATAATACACTTGCCAACTACAATGGCCAATGGGAGCATAGGGCGGTGGTGAAGGGCTTCAACTTTACGCCCCAACCTGGTGAAATAGAAAAGGTGGAGTTGCTTTTTCAGTTTTGTACGGATAAGCCCGTAACTGACGATAAGCTCCAGGCTAAGATTACATTGGAGAATGGCTCAACTGTAATCGTACCAAACCCAATTCTTAGCAAAAACAGCTCACCAAGTCTCAATGATTATGTTGGCGATCCACAGCTTGGCATCATGGTCATTGACGTAACCGATGTTCAGGAATGGGACTGGCCTGTTTTTGACCCAGAATGGAAGGTGACCCTTGAAGGGGTTAAGGTGGGCGGAAATGATGGTGCTAAAATCTGGGTAGATGCCATAGGTGTAAAAGTAACGAGTACTTGCTGCACGGTGGAAGGCGAGGGCGAGCCAGGTGAATGTGTGTCAACTATCCAAGAGGTACCTTTGGCTTATACCTATGATCCAGTTAGGCTACAATATGTATCTTCGACGATAGCGCCGGATGATATTGACAGTGGCCAGCTAAGATGGGATGATTTAGGCCCAATTTACCCAGGCCAGTCAAAAACTGTAAGTGCAAGTTTTCGGGCCTTACAGCCAGAGCAATCAGCATGCGCCCTTTCTGCACCTGAATGTCTTTCTGTGCCGAATCCCTGGTCGCAGTGCGACATACTTTCGTCTGGATACACGCATGACAAAGTTATTAGTGGCAATGTCACTTGGAACTCCATTTTGTCATCCGTTTCAACCACGAACGTCACAGGCAACATCAGAATCAAGGGTACTGGCACAGTTACGGTTCCCAATGGTGACCTGATTTTCAATGCCTGTTATTTTGTATTAGATGGGCCTACGCTTGTTGTTTCAAATGGCAATGTCAAGTTGAATCAATATGCTTGCGTATTGCTGTACAATGGAAGGTGCATGGTAAAAGGCAACGTAGATCAGACCGGCAACCAGTCTTTTCTATGTGTAAACAATATGACCGTTGAAGTTGGAGACGAGGCTGCAAATGGGTATTTCAATACTTCTGGTTCGCCAACCAGTGCGAATTTTACCAATGATGGCGGTAATCGTCGTTTGGAAAATGTTTGCCTGAACGTGACACATGATTTCACCCTATCTAGCTCCAGTACCAGTCAGGATGTTATCATCAATACCTGTGCAGAAATTGGTGACCAGGGTGCTACACATGCATCAAGCGGCACTATTGATGGCAACGACAGTGGGAACTTTCAGGTATCAAAAAACTGCAAGGTATTTAGCTCTGAATTTGTCGTGGTTGAAAATATTGATGCTCAGAGCGGTTCCACTTTCCAAGCTTGTGATTCAAAGTTTAAGTCATTGAACGGCAACTTCAACAACTCGGGCACATTCAAGGGTTGTGAGAACATGATTTGGGTGCCTGACAATAAAAACATAACCAACGGGGGCACATGGACCGCTGTCATTTCAAAACGCCGTGGCAGCTCCACCCTCGGAACCCAGTATATACCTGCCAATGCTACGGCTCAAGATATTTTGGTAGATTATGGCAATTGTAGCTGTACCGATGCCAACTCTGCAACAAACGACTTGGTGACAACCGCAGAAGTTAGCCAAGCAAAGAACTGTGAAGATTTGACGGTGAACCCAAGCCTTGACCACGAAACTTTGGTTGTATTGGACAGGGGCTCTGTGTCTGGTATCGTCTTTGGTGACAAAGACAACGATGGCTGGAAGGGTGTTACGGGTTTCGAAGCTGGTACTGATTATTACTTGCAGGGTGTCGAAGTTACGCTCTATGGTTGTGTAAGCAGCAGTGGAGGCTTGATTTATCCTGGTTCTGAATCCAAGCGATGCAACGCATCACCAAACAATGGATCATGGGCCGTCATCAAAAAAGATACGACTGACGTAAACGGTTTCTACCGTTTCGAGGGCTTGAAAAATGGCTATTACTATTCGACTGTTACCACTTCTACGGTCGTTGGCATGACTTCACAATCTGCCGACCCTGACCAAACCGGAATTAAATGCACGACCTGCAACAGCACTTGGAAACTCTCGAATTCAAACTTATCGGCTGTGGGGATTATTGGTGCCGCAAACGATTTTTACCAAGTGAACTATGGTTATTACATGGATGAAGCCATTAAGGGCAAAATATACAATGATGTGGATGGAGATGGAGTCACCGAGACTACTGATGTCCCATTGCCTAATGTAACCGTCAAACTCGTTAGTGGCACGTGTACAACGGGTTGCCCAACCACCACTACAAATACCAATGGTGAATATAAGTTTACTGGCCTGAACGCTGGTACTAATTATACAGTACAAGTGGTTACTACCTCTCTACCATCAACTGGTGGTACTTGGACGCAGACTTATGAATGTGATGGCACAAAAAATAACTCAGTTGTCAGGAATATAACTACGGGAACCCAGAGTAATGGCAACGACTTTGGCTTCAAGCAAAATGGGAATACCGACCTCGGCGGTATTGTTTACTACGACTGGCATGGCAATGCTTCCGTCAATTCTGGCGATGAGGGCATACCTGGCGTGACCGTCAAACTGTGCAGGGACAATAACAACAATGGAATCATTGAAGATAAAGAGCCGACTGTAAAAGAAACAGTAACTGGCACTGATGGTCGTTACAACTTCAGCACACTGCCTCCGGGCAACTACATAGTGGAGTTGAACGAAGCTACCCTACCTATCTTTCCATATCAGACTGAAAACCCGAATGAGGCCGGTATTTGCTCGACTTGTGATGCCATAGGCGTCATCCCCAACATAAATGGAGTAGATGACCGTACGGACGTTGATTTTGGCTACACTGTCTCACCAGCTTCCAGGCCAAACGCAACCATTGCCGGTGTCGTTTTTGAAGATGCAGATGCCAATGGCCTTCGCCATTTCAGCGAGATTGGCTTGCCAAATGTGTCGGTTAGCCTGAAAGGTGACATGAACGGTGATGGCAATTTTGTTGTGCTTAGAACAATGCCTTCAAGCCAGGACGGCAATTATTCGTTCAATGCATTGCTAGATGGAGATTATTTCCTTGTCGTTTCTGAAGATGATGATTACTTGCCATTAAGATATAAAGCTTCTACCGTTTTGATAAGGTCATTTCGGATTGTAGGCGGCGTTTTGGTCGAAGTGGACGATACCAGCTGTGGCACTTGCGAAGGGCAATCCATTGATTTTGGATTCTCGCCTTCGGGGTCTATTGAAAGCTATGTTTTTTATGATGCAAATGGCAATGGTACAATGGATTGGAAAGAAATCGGGATTCCGAGTGCTATTGTTTATTTGTGCCAAGGTGAAAACGTTAATTGTACAGCCACCAATGCGCTAGATACTGCACAGACCAACGCTGATGGACTTTTCCTCTTCGATGACCTAGATGCAGGTTATTATTCCGTAGCAGTTGATGTGTCATCACTTCCTTCAGGCTTGACACTTACTGCTGACCCCAGTACGGACGGCATCCCATGCTACTCTCCACTTTCACCTGCTGACCCCAATTTTGCATTCCTCAGCGCTGGTTGTGACAGCAAATACGGCGGTGTCCATATTTACCTTGGCTCTCAGGCCCGCAATGTCAATTTTGGCTATCAACCTGCCAGCGTCATCGGCAATTTGGTTTGGAGGGATGTTGACCTTGATGGTGAGCAAGACAACGGTGAGCCTGGTATGCCAGAAATCGAAGTGAAGATTGTCAACATTACCACGGTTACTCGGAACGGCACGACTTACCCGCCCGGCACCTTTGTGGATACTTCCTACACCGACGTTGATGGGGTTTACAGTTTTATAAACATACCCGATGGTACTTGGGAAGTTCAATTGATTCCACCAGTTGACATGACCACGACCTATGACGCTGATGGCACCTTGGACAACAAAACTGAAATCACCATCACTGGTAGTGAAGTGACCAGCGTGGGCAATGTTTGGTGCCCAATCGGCGAAGATTGTTCGCTTGACATCGTTTTCGGCCTGCGGCCAACCTACCCGAACACCGTCACTGGCACAGTCTGCCTCGATACCGACAGCGATGGCCAGTGCGACCCCGTTACGGACGTCACGCCCAACAACATCACCATCTTTGTTTACAGCGATGATGGCACAGAACTGGGTCAAACCCATGCTGACGTTGATGGCAACTTCGAGTTCAACTATTTGCCAAACGATACCGTCATCATC
>CAYTZS010000010.1:12320-54830 GCA_964442355.1 uncultured Saprospiraceae bacterium
GTGAGCATGACGCACACGCCGCTTCAGCTCACGAGCATCACGACTTCTACAGGTGACACACCTGCATTTGAAGTGCGTGAAAGCGCCGAAAGCGCCACGCAACGCATCAGGCTAACAGGCGACGAGTCAGGTGTTGATTTCGCCTTTGCATTCACCGATACTTTCGACCTCGGAGACCTGCCATTGCCTTACCTGACCTCGGTGAACGGCGTCTCAACTGGGCCTGCCCACATACTGGAACCCGTGCCAACACTCTATCTTGGTGCAACCGTTGACCCAGAGTTCCATGCAATAACTGACGCCGAAGCCACAGGCGACGACCTCAACGGCATTGACGACGAAGACGGCGTAGTATTCACCGACCCAAGCTCTTGGACGGTTGGAACAGCCAGCTCCGGCAACGGAGGTGGAATGACCGTGACGGTTGTTGGCAGTGGATACCTTGTTGCTTGGGTGGATTTCAGCCAAGACGGAGACTTCAACGACCGGGGCGAGCTGGTGGTGTCACAGTATGTGATGACCGGTACATATCCTATGGAATTTGACATACCCGATGGCACTGACCTTTCTGGAGGCCAGGAACTATACACACGGGTTAGGCTTATGCCCGATGAGCCATTTTCACCAGAAACAACACACGAAGGCATTGTGTACCGTGGTGAAGTGGAGGATTACCTGCTCACAGTCTGCCATAACCTGACCGACGCTGGTACCATTACTGGCAATGAAACAGGCTGCAACGGCTTCGACCCAAGTGCAATCACTGAAACACTGGCTCCATCAGGTGGTGGCGGCACACTGGAGTACCAGTGGCAGCAAAGCACCGACGACGGCCTCACTTGGACGGACATACCGGGCGCAACCGATGCGGCTTTCGACCCAGTTGCCATTACAGAAACCACCCGCTACCGCAGGGGTGCATTGCGTGAGCATTGTGCGGGCATGGTGTACTCCGAACCCGTCATCAAGACGGTGCTGACCAACTTCGATGATGCTGGCATCATCGTGGGCGACGAGGACTACTGTGGCATTTATGACCCAGGTGCCATGCTCAACATTTTAGCACCAAGCGGCGGCACTGGCACTGGCACGGTTTACTATCAGTGGCAGCAGAGCACCGACGGCGGCAACACTTGGATGGACATTGCGGCAGCAAACGCCGAGTACTTCGACCCAGGCATCATCAGCCAAACGACGCAATACCGCCGTGCAGCACGCAAGGCACCTTGTGGCGACTATATTTACTCGAACGTCATTGTCAAAATGGTGGCCGTCAACTTCATCAGTGCCGGTACCATTACAGGCAACGAGTCGTTTTGCGGCAGCTTCGACCCAGGCATCATCACCAACACTGCACTGCCTTCTGGCGGCATAGATGGTTACATCGGCTATCAGTGGGAGCGCAGCATTGACGGTGGCAATACTTGGGTGGTTATCCCAGGCGCTACTGCCATTGACTACAACCCTGGCAATATTACGCAGTCCACACAGTACCGCCGCAAGGCCCGCAGGGTTCCGTGCGGTGTATGGGTGAACTCCAACGTGGTGACGAAGGACGTTCGCAGCATCCCGACAGGATCCATCACCACTTTCCCGGTAAGCGGCACGGGCACGCTTTGCGAATTGACTGACTATGTCTTCAGTGCAGCAAATGCTGGCGCTGGCGTTGACTACCATTGGGATTTTGGGCCCTACGCCAATATGGCCACTTCAGTGGAGCAAGGCCCAATTAACGTGCAGTTCAACGTGCCTAACAATACAGCGGTCACGACCACAACCATCACATTGACGGTTGATAAAGATGGGTGTACTGTCACGGACAGCAAAGTCCTTAATTTCCGTCCTGAAATCGTTATCAACAACGTGATTTTGACAGACCCCGATGCGTGTAGTGCCATGAACGGCAGCATCACGATATTGGCAACCCATCCACCACTTTCCACCATTTTGTACAGTGTGGATGGTGGTGCTACCTGGACCAACTCGAACAACGTTTCGTCGTTGGGGGCTGGGGTTTACGATATCAAAGTTCGGTATGTAAACGGTGATTGCGAGGAACGCTACGGCTACGTATCCCTCTCCGATCCTCCTCCGGCTGCCGACTTGTTTGTTTCCTCCATGGAGGAATGTATTGGGCAATCGTTCACAGTAAACGCAGTAGCTACTGCTGGTGCTCCGACCTATACTTGGTTCTTTGGAAGCAATGCAATACCTGCCACGGCGTCTGGACCAGGCCCACATGACGTGACGTTCATCAGCGGTGGCCCAGCTACCATTGCCGTTAGGCTAGAAGAAGCGGGTTGTGTAGGGTTGACGGACACCACTTTGCTAATCGTCGAAAACTATTCCGATGGTGGCTCCATCCTTGGTGGTGGTACACTTTGCAGCGAGTACGACCCGGCAGCCATTGCCGCAGGCTCCAATCCTGCTGGGGGTTACGGCGGCTCGGCCACTTTCCAGTGGGAACAAAGGGAGAAAACCGACACCACGGCATGGGGAGCATGGACGGATATTGCAGGTGCCAACAGTGCCAGCTTCGACCCTGGCATCATCTCGAATACCACCGAGTACCGCCGCAAGGCCCGCAGAAACCCTTGCTCAGATTGGGTGTACTCCAATAGCGTCACCAATGTGCTAATGCAAAAACCATTGCTCGGCGACGACAACTACTTCACGGTTTGCCCTGGCTTCCCATTTGCCGACAACGTGAACATCAACGACTACAGCCTTGTCAATCCGACTTTCAACCTGCTGATTTGGCCTACAAACGGTACGCTGGATTTCGAAAACGACGGTGAAATACTCTACGTGCCCAACTCGACCTACTGCGGCACGGACGAGTTCAAATACTTCGTGTGCAACGACGGCACGGTTTGCTGCGACACGGCCAACGTTATCGTTGACCTGACAGACATCGTTCCGCCTACCATCGCCAACGTGCCAGCCAGCATCACCATCAGCTGTGATGACCAAATGCCACTCACGGAGACGGTGCAGGTGATTGAAAACTGCCAAAACGTGTCTATCGGTGTGGACCAGTTCATCACGCAGGGTGCCGACTCTTGTGCGCTGTACAACTACGACTTCGTCAGGGTTTGGAACGGCGTGGACTACTGTACCAACACGAACCAGGCTACGCAGACCATCTCGGTGGAGGACAAGACCTCGCCGGACATTTACCGCATCTACACGTTGCCAAACGGCAAACGATTGGTAGCTGGCGTGATGGAAAATGTGACCGAACATTGGAAGACCGTGGCTTTGCCTGTAAACTTCGCAACGCAGCCTGTCATCTTCACCCAAATGACCACTCGAAACGACGCTTCGGCGGCAGTGGTGCGTATGCGCAACGTGTCAACGACACAGTTCCAAGTGAGGGTAGAGGAGGAAGAAGCAGCCGATGGCGTTCACCTGCGTGAAAACATCGCTTGGATTGCCATGGAAAAGGGCACTTACGGTGGCAGCATTCCGTTCGAGGTGAACACTTGGCTGCTGACGCATGTCGGTGCTGCCCAAGCATTTGCCCAAAGCTATTCCGCAGGGCCTGAGTTCTTGGCCAGTGTACAGACGAACAACGAGGGCGACCCTGTCAACCTCCGGTACAACAACCTGACTTCCGGCAATGTAAGCGTACACCTACAAGAAGAAACTTCACTTGATGCCGAAGTTGACCACAACTACGAAACAGTTGGCTACATGGCCATCCAAGGCAATAGCAGTTTCAAAACCAATACGGGCGAAGTGTTTGGCGAAGTGGGCAGGGTGAACGTGACGGAATCCATCGTGACGGTAAACCTTCAGAACGCTTACCACAACCCTGTGGTGATTGTTGGCGCAGCCAGCTACAATGACCATTCCCCTGTAACAGTGCGGGTGCTTGGCGTGACTTCTAATTCCTTCCAAGTAAAATTGGATGAATACGACTACTTGGATGGTACGCACAGTGTAGAAAACCTATCCTACTTCGTGGTAGAGGGCAGCCTTCCGCTCGACCGCTTCGTGTCTTGTGACGACATTCCTGCTCCGCTTGCAGTTGGTACGGAAATCATTGCCAAGGACAACTGCGACGCAACCGTTTCGCTCAGGATGTCGGAGAACGACCTTGAGTTCGACTGCTCCACGGATACCGTGCTCATCCGCACTTGGTACGTGGTGGACGACTGCGGCAACGAAACCCAGCTTTCGCACCGCATGACATTGCGTGACACAGAGGCGCCTACGTTCACCGTGCCAGCGAACACGACCATCATTTGCGGAGAAAATACCGCTGACCTGAACATCACAGGCAACGTAAACGATGCGGTTGACAACTGTGCCGTAGAGGTTCACCCATACTACATTGACGACCAGTCGAATTTGCTGGGATGCAACGGTTACATCCTGCGCACTTGGATTGCAGAGGATGACTGCGGCAACGTGACCACCAAGGTGCAGACCATCACCATCGCCCCGCCAATGGATACGGACTTGGATGGCGTACCCAACTACTTCGACCTCGACGACGACAACGATGGTATCCCCGATACGATTGAGGGCGATACCGACTTCGATGGCGATGGTGTGCCCAATAGCCAAGACCGTGACAGCGACAACGATGGCATCCCCGACCTCGTGGAAACTGGCAGGAACGACACGAATGGCGATGGCAGTATTGACAATGTGGGCACCACTGGCTGGGACAACGACAACGATGGTTTTGCCTACGGCTACGATGGCAACGACATCAACCCTGGCGCAGGTGCTTCTTCATCGTTCAACCCAGGTAGTGTAGCCAATGACCGTGACCAAGACGGCGTGCCAAACTACCTCGACCGTGACAGCGACAACGACGGCATCACTGACCTCATCGAAGCAGGTGGCGCTGATACAGATGGCGATGGCATCTTGGATTACCCGACCATCGGCGACCCACTCACCATGCCTGACGTTGACGACGACGGCTTCCATGACAGGATTGATGCTGACGACGACGGCTTGGCTGGTGCAGAAGACACCACAGAACCCCTCGTCAAGCTCGACGGCTTCACGTACACAGGTGGTTTGTCTTCCGATAAACCTGATTTCGATGGTGACACGGTGCCCAACTACTTGGACACGGACAGCGACAACGATGGTATTCCTGACCTCATCGAGGCAGGCGGCGTTGACTTCGACGGCGATGGCCGCTTGAAACTGACAGGTTACTTCATTGATGTAAACACAGATGGTTACTTCGATATTTATGCTACCAATCCGCTGGTGAGCACGGATGCAGCGACTGCAAACGGCAGCTTGCGTCCGAAAGACAGCGACTACAACGGCACGGCGTTCGTGACTGGCGATGCCGACTTTGACGGCAGGCCCAACCACATGGACCACGATAGCGACAACGACAAAATCGTGGACATCTACGAAACGGGTATGTATGCCCGTGATGTCAATGGCGACGGTATGATTGACAATTTCACGGACGTGTCAACGACGGGTTTTGACGACATCGCCGAGGCTTCTGGCAACATCATCACCGAACAAGACGGTGCTATCCTCGACGGTCGCCCAGAAGACAGCGGCGATGCCGACGAAACCGCCTACGTCTCCACGCAATCGGATGGTACGTTTGCATCTGCCAACGGTACGCCAGATGTGGACGATGATGGCGATGGCTTGCTCAACTTCTTGGATGTTGACTCCGACAATGACTTGATTCTGGACATCATCGAGGACAAAAACTACAACGGCATCATCAACGTAGGGGAGACGCACCTGTACAACGCTGACACGGACGGCGATGCCATCAAGGACGGCTTCGAAGACCGCAACCGCAACGGCAAGCGTGACCCCGATGAAACGGATGCGCTCAACCCCAACACAGATGGCGACTCGCTCAACGATGGCGACGAAGATACCAACAAGGATGGGGTGGTGGATGCTGGCGAAAGCAGGCCGCTCGACCCATGCGACCCACTCTTGAGCGTAGCTTGCAAGGGCGTGGCCGTGAATGTCAAATTGAAGCTCTTGGGGCCTTTGGTCGGTGTGTCCGATACTACCAGCGTGATGCGTGACGACCTGCGCCAGAAGCTCGTATTGCCAACGACGGAGCCTTATACCAAATTGACGCATATTGACCACATTGGTGTACCTGCCGACCCCAATGGGCAGACTGGCACACCTGGCACCAACACGGGAATTGGGGACTTCAAAGAATCCTTTACACCGGGTCTGCTTTATGTAACTGGCCTCGATGCACCTGTTGACTGGGTATTGGTGGAGCTTCGCTCTGCTAGCAACCCCGATAGCGTCATCGCTACCCGTGCCGGTATCTTGCAAGCCGACGGGGATGTTCGGGACATTGATGGCCACGATTATCTGCGCTTCTCGGAGATAACGAATGGCAACTACTTCGTCTCAATTCGTCACAGAAACCATTTGGGCACCATGACTAGCGTGCCTTACTTGCTATCGCCTTACCCGACCGATATTGACTTTACCAACCCTAGCTTCGGCGTATATGGCACGGATGCTAGTACGGTAAGGAATGGCGAGATGGCATTGTGGCCAGGCGACTACAACAACGATGGAAAGGTCTTGTACCAAGGCCCTGCCAACGATATCTCTTATTTGTTCCAGAGTGTGCTGCTCCACCCTGCCAATGACCAAACGCTTGCAAACTATGTGGTGGAAGGTTACAAACAAGCTGACCTTAACTTGGATGGTTTTAGCATCTATCAAGGCCCAAACAACGACAGGTCTATGTTGCTGCTAAACACTATTTTGATGACGCCAGAGAACGTGCTACTGTTGGCAAACTTCATTGTTCAGGAGAAGTTGCCTTGATGAACAAACCGGAAAAACTGTACTTTAAATCCATTACCATTTTCATCTAACTTACTTGTTAAAATCAGCAAAGCCCTGGTGGATGTAAATCCGCCGGGGCTTTTGTTGTTTGGGATAATAATTGATTTATTTGCATTGGTGCTGTGGATATAAGCCTATCGCTCAGTACGCTCTGTGATTGCTCTGTGTGCTCTGTGTCGAGACTATGTTTTTTAGGACACAGAGCGCACTGAGCTAAAGTTGACGACGTTATACTTGAAGTCGACACTTTGAAATGCACCCACTTAAACAGCCTTTTTTTTACAATCTTTGTAATCTAAAAGCATTTATTACCAATACCCTTGGAACTATAACAATTACCTACCATTATTTGAAAACAATGAGCGCTCCTATAAGTAGTACCTGCTATTCTATAGTCATTACCTGCGCTAAGTGTATCCATACCTCTTGTTATATAGATATTACGGTCGCTTAGATAACCATTATAGCCGCTTAGGTAACAAATACCCGCTCTTAGATAACAAATACCCCCTTTTAGATTGCAAATACCTTTCACTTTCTGCAACGATAAGGCGTATTTTTACAACGCTGTTCTTGTTGCAGGAAAAGGCAACGCAATGATTTACAACGAATTGTGAGATTTTTGATGAAAAAGTAGGGAAAAAGACCGAAAATTGGTCCCAAGAATATTTTTCACAATTTTCTGGGCAAACTGACCGGAGCGTTTTCCATTCAAGTCTTAGGGTCGAACTGACGAACGTGTGCCAGGCTGGATGCCCAACCCGCAGTTTTAAATAGTTTAAGTGATTGTTGATGGTGAACAGTGCCCTCGGCAGGGTGCTTTTCATTTTTTTGGTTAGTTTTCCCGTAGCTGTTAGCGATTGGATGATTATTCAGTTTGAATATATAGAACCGTTTCCGGTGATTGATGGGCATATATAAACGCAAGGTTTTTTATTGTCAAAGTGTTGGAGAGAAAAATTAAAAAAAATTAATACCATGCCGAAAGGAGGGGGAATGAGCGGTAGAAAAGCGGAGGAAAGGGTAGGAGTGGGCTTGGAAAATGGAAAGGTTGGGATACATTTGTCATCACATCCCTATTTCTTAACGTACTCAAAACATGCTCGACATGATTGCTTTGAAAAAAACACACTTGATGCTAACCTTCGCAGCTGCCATGCTGGTTGGCTGTTCCAAAGACGAGAAAGTATGCTCGCCTTCAACTGTTGCCACCGATTTCAAGATTTACAAAGCCGACATTCCCTGTCCCGATTTGGGGCTTCCTTGGGAGGTGACCTTTGGCGTGAAGTTCATCTTTGACTACAAGGTCGAGTGTAGCACGGACTGCACTTCCAATCGGGTGTACTACGAAAACGCAGCAGGTTACATCAGGCACGTGGCGGGTGGCGTTGATACTTTCTGCTGTGTGTTTAGCGGCGCACGCTGCAACCAAGACTATTTAGCCACCATCATCTTAGAAAGTGAAGTGGACAATCCCGACCCTAGAAACTACGCTTTGGGCGATACCATCGTGTTTGAGTTGTCGGAGGGTAGGTTGTGCAAGACCGATAATGAAGGGCGCTGCAAGGACAATGAAGATGCCCTAGCAGTTTTGCTGCCAGCTTATAGCTATTCGTATGTTTTGACCGCTGCCGATTTTGATTGTGATTGAGAGGGGGAGGTTGTCTGAATCACGGAATGTAGGGATTATTGGATTCCGCTGAACGTGACTTCTGTGAAATCAGTACATTTGTTTAATCCATGATTTAGATGAAATGTGTCAATCGTTAAAAACAAAAAAAGGAACATGACCGAAAATATCAAGTTGACCAACAAGGAACATTTTTCATGGATTGACATCACCAAGCCCAGCGCACAGGACTTGGAAGCGTTGAGCGCAAAATACCACATCCACCCGTTGGCGGTCAAGGACTGCATGGAACCTGACCACTTGCCCAAGTTCGAACGCTTGGAGAATTTTGATTTCATCATTGTGCGGGTACATACGAGTGAGGTGGTGCAGGTGGCACAAACGCCCCAAGAATTGACCAACAAGATTGCGGTATTCTACAATGACCACTTGCTGGTCACGGTGCATAGGAAGGAGTTTCCGTACTTGGACGAGTTGAAAGAAAATTACGTCAATACTGACAAATGCAATTCAAGCCGGGAAGTGGTGAGCAAGATTGTCCGATTTGCCGTCCATTCCTATGAAAAACCTGCCCTGACCCTGTCAGCGGACATAGACAAGATAGAAAGCGAGATTTTCCTGAAAACCATACAGCCCACCCTTTTGGAGAATTTCTATTTCCTCAAGCGACAAGCCAGCCTATGCAAGATGCTGTTGTTTCAAACGCAGGAGATTTTGGTCAGGCATAGCTCCACTCCAAGCGATACTGGATTATTGCAGGATACCCGTGACCTGCATTTAAAGCTCATTACGCTGTTCGACCAAGCTCAAGAGGACGTAAGCAACCTATCAAATATCTACCTATCGCTATCGGCCCAAAAAACAAACGATGTGATGAAGGTGCTGACGGTGTTTTCGGCCTTTTTCATGCCATTGACTTTCATTGCTGGAATATATGGGATGAACTTTGAGAACATGCCTGAACTAACAAAGCAGTACGGATACTTTGCTTGTCTGTTGTTCATGGCGCTTACTGCATTGTTCATTTTCATTTGGTTCAGGCGGAAGAAGTTGATTTGAATGGATTTCGCCACCGATATGCAAACAGACACGAGCATTGGAGCGGGTTGTTCGGTTTTGGAGCCCACGTTTGCTAATTCTTTAAGGCATCCTTTAAGGGCTATTGATTGCCCACAGCTTAACTTATTGCTGCCATGTAGCTTATTGTCCCATCGGGACGACATCTTTGTAGCAATCGCACAAGTCCTTTTGTTGGCCGTTCCATAGGAACGGTATCTCATACCATCATATACGTTCCTATGGAAGGGGAGACTTGGTTGATTGCAAGGGCTACAAAGATGCCGCCCCGCTGGGGCGATTATGCGATAAATGAAACCCAAGCCTTTAAAAACAAAAATGGCAAGGCTCCAAGCCTTGCCATAAGCGCCGAAACGCTTTATTTGTTGGGTAAGCAATAGCAGTTAAGGTAGTTGTTGCAGAATGATATAGTTCGTCAACAAGTTAGGGTTCAAAGGAGCAACAAGCGTAGCATTTAAAAGCAAGGTAGAACGGTCGTTTCCTGGGCCTTGGTAAATGGTGTTGCCATCCAAGTTGACGTCCTCTTGTGTATAACCTTGAATGATGAAGTTTGCCAGTGTGTTTTCATTGTCTTCGTCCAATAGCACCTTGAAAAACATGGCTGTGATGTCGTTGAAAGGGCCTTGGTAAACTACCTTTTTGTCGCCGTTCAAGTCGCCCATCCACATGGCGTTCACGCCATTGACCCAATGCTGTTCTTGTGTCCCATAGGTATCGGTGGCTGGGCTGGAGAAGTCAATCACCGTTGGGGTAGGGGAAAGCAACCTTGGAATCAATGTGCCCACACCCAAGTGATTGCGGTGGCGCAAGGCCACGTAGTATTCGCCACTTGGGATAGAATCAAACTTCAGGTTTGAAGTGCCATCCACATCCACGATGTCGCCATCCCGCTGAATCAAAGCAGACCTCGTGCCGATGACTTGCTGAGGGTTCAGGTGGCTGCGCAGCTCGACAAACATCCAATCCACGATGGCATCGGGGCCAGTCACCGAGAAAATGTTAGGGCTGACAACCTCATTTCCGCCTTGGTCGCCAATATGGTTGAAGGGCGAAAGGTCGGAGTAGGGCTCTTCGGTAGGCAGGTAGCCTTTTTCTCGCAGCTTGTCTAGCATGATGGGCATGTTCCCATTTCCAACGAGAGCACCAGAAAGCCGGGCATTCATTTTCAAGGAGACGCCAATACAAGCAGGGGTAGCCACAGGGTCGCAGGGGTCACGTGGGTCGCTCTCCGTGGCGGGGTCCACGACGCCGTTCTGGTTAGAGTCCTCCGTGCCGTCGGGTATGCCATCGTTGTCGGTGTCCGGGTTCAGCGGGTCGGTTTCCGTGCCCGGATTGTAGGCACCGTTTTGGTTCGAGTCTTCCGTGCCATCGAGGATGAAGTCGCCATCCGTGTCGCTGTTGAGGTAGTTCGTTTCACCAGTATCCGTTGCGCCATTTCCGTTTACATCCTCCAAATGGTCGTTCAGGAAGTCGTTGTCGCTGTCCGTATCGAGGAAGTTCGGAATGCCGTCGCCATCGTCGTCGAGGTCGGGTTGGCCGTTGTTGGAGCCAAACGTACCGTCGGCGGTGGTGCTGCCGTAGGGTGTAGAGTTGGTGTCGGCATTGTCTTCAGGTCGGCCATCTGGCACGGTGCCGTCGCCGTCCGTGAAGATTAGGCCAGTCGAGCCATCGTGGAAACCATTGCGGTTGGTGTCAACAACGTTGTCAATCCTGCCATTTAGGTCAGTGTCCAGCGAGCCGTAGCCCACTTCGATGATGTCGTTTATGCCGTCATTGTCACTGTCCGTGTCCTGGTGGTTGGGGATGCCGTCGGAATCAGTGTCGCCACTGTTGTAGGCAGAGCCGTCACCATCGTCGTCGTCGGGCAGGCCGTCGTTGTCAGGGCCGTCCGCTTCGGTGGTGATGAGGGTATAAGTCTCGTAAATATCATGGAAGCCGTTCATGTTGACGTCCACGAAGTTGTTGTCGTCCACCCGGCCATCGCCGTCTTTGTCCACGCCGCCCGCTTCTATGAGGTCAGCGATACCGTCGTTGTCGGTATCGAGGTCAATGAAATCAGGAATGCCATCGCCGTCGGTATCAGGGCCGAGGTTGGGGCCACCACCGCTGTACACACCGTTGTCGTTGGCAACGAGCACGTCCCCTGGGTCGTCAATGCCGAAGGTGGAATCGTCGTCGGGGTCGTAGGTATCCACGAAGCCATCACCGTCCGCATCTTGCAAAGAAGTTGGGTCGCCAGGGGTAGGGTAGTCAATGACGCCGTCGCCGTTGGTGTCCACGCCACCCGCCTCGATGAGGTCAGGTATGCCGTCGTTGTCGCTGTCGAGGTCTTTGAAGTTCGGTATGCCGTCGCCGTCGCTGTCGTGGTCGGTGTCGGATGGGTCGAAGTCATCGGATGCTGCGAGGGAGGGGTCGTTATCATTGGCGTCCGCCTCATTGGCAAGGCCGTCACCGTCAATGTCCCAGTCGGGCTCGCCAAAAGAATCCACGATACCATCGCCGTTGGTATCGTTCATCCCTGCTTCGATGATGTCTGGAATGCCGTCGTTGTCGGTATCTAGGTCGAGGTTGTTGGGGATGCCGTCACCGTCGAGGTCGCCGTAGCCTTCATCCACATCGGGGATGCCGTCGTTGTCATCGTCCAGGTCAAATGGGTCGGCGATGCCATCGCTGTCGCCGTCATTTTGATTGTAAATGGTGATGATTTGCTGGTGCGTGGTAGTGTTGCCACAATAGTCAACCAACGTCCAGTTGCGAATGACGTAGCCAGAGCAACCAGTACGGTTGCTGTTGTCGTCAGTATAAGTAGCTTGAATGCCCGTTGCACAGTTGTCGTCCTCGTTCACCACGTCGCCCAAAGTAGGCAGGTCGTTGAGGTTGGTGAGGCAGGTTACTGTGATGTCGGCAGGAGGGCTGAACGTAGGCGGCGTGGTGTCCCGCAGGGTGAAAATCTGCGTGAGGGTGGTGAAATTGCCGCATTCGTCCTGTACGCTGAATACCCGTGTGAACATGGTGTCGTTGGCGCAATCAAATTCGAATTGGCTGTCGAGGATGGTAAGCGGCGTTGACACGTCACAGTTGTCCATGCCCACGATTTCCACGCCGTTGGTGGGTGGGTTGGGGATGGCGCTGCACTCTACTTCACGGTCAAAGGGAATACTGCCTTCCACAACCATGTAAGTTAGGTTTTCGGCAATGTGCGCTTGGTCGAGGTACTGCCATTCGTCCATGTAAACGGTGAACGAGGTCGTCGTCAGGTTGGTTATCCTGACCATGCTGGGTTCGACTTCGTTAATCGTGATGCCACCAAAAACAACGACAGGGTTGTGGTATTGGTGCTGAAGGTTGACGGTGACCGAGCTGCTGGTCAAGTCGAGCTTACCGATTTCACCGATGACCTCGCCAGTTTGGTTGGTCATGTTGCCAGCCCCATTCACGGCCATGAAGCCCACCCGTTCAAATCCGTGGTTGACTTCAGGGTCGAAGGAAATTTCTTCCTGGCAGAAAACCCTTGCCTGTGTGGAAGATAGGGTGTTGATGCGAAGGTTGGCTGGGTTGTTTTCGTTGAATGTTTGAATAGCGCCGATAAAGCCAGGTGTTGGTTTTGGCGTGTTGAAGCTGATGGTGGCCAAGCTGCTACTTGCCAACCTGCTGCTGACTTCGAAGGGAAGGCTGCCAGTCACATCGCCGGGTTCGATGGCAATCCAAGCTACGCTCTCGGCAGTGTGCGTGCCGTCTTCGGCTTCTTCTTCCTGCAAGCGGAGCTGGAATTGTGCCGTGGAGACGTTGCGCATACGGGTCACGACCGCCGTGTTTTCGTTCTCCGTCACCACTTGTGCAAACACAACGGGCGCAGTCGAGAACTGAACCGGGAAGCGTATGGTCTTCCAGCGATGTGATACGTTTTCCATCACACCGGCCACCATCTTTTTGCCATTCGGCAAAGTATAAATGCGGTAAATATCAGGGGAAGTTAAGTCTTGGATGTTGATGACCTGGTTGTCGGAGGCACTGTTGCCGCAGTAGTCGCTTGCGGTCCATGTTCTGGTCAGCTCGTAGCTGTAAATCGAGCAGCTGTCGAGCGTACCTTGGTTGGAGCCTTCGTCCATGCCGAGGGTCACGGTGTGGCAGTTTTCCCAAGCGTCCACGATAGGGGGCAGTGGCATCTCGTCGTCGCAGCTAATGGTGAGGTCGGATGGGACGTTGAGCAGCACAGGCTCGGAAACGTCACCGAGGTCAATGGTCACGGTAGCAGTGGCACAGCAAGTCGTGCCGTTGTTGCAAACCCGGTAAGTGAAGACGTCCATGCCACAGAAGAAGGAGTTGGGCGTGTAAACGAACTCACCATCCACGTCAAGGTCAACTGTTCCGTTTTGCGGCGCTATTTCCACAGTGTAAACGGGGTTGGACAGGTTGGCATCGTTGAGGTAAACATAGTCGAAGAAGATGATGCCAGGGCAGGCAGAAGTGAACACATCGTTGTTTGGAGAGGGCAAGTTCGAGAGCCGCTTGTAGATTTCGTTGGAGTAAACCCAAGCTGAACAAGGCGACCTTCTTGCTCCCCGTCGGTATTGAGACGAAACAGCAATTGTGCCCGGTGCATAGGTTGCAGCGTTTGCGCCAGCAATATCCGTCCAAGCCGTCCAGCCGCCGTTGCCATCGTCCTCAGCTACTTGCCACTGGTATTCAAAGGTGCCACCTAAACCACCCGATGGCGGCGAAAGGGAGGGGATTGGGGCGGTTATTGGCGCTGCGCAAAGATCTTCGCTGCCGCCAATAGTGCCTCCATCCGTGAAGTTGCTGACAACGGTTATCATGGTGTCAACATAGCCGGTACAGAAGTTTTCTTTAATCGAAAGCACCACGTTGCGTGAGCCGGGCGTCATGAACGTGACCAAGTGCGGGCCTAGCCCTGTGGCAGTTGAGGGCATGGCATCTGCACCGAAATTCCAGTTGAAGGCATTCCCTTGGCTATCAACCTGTATCGCCTCGAACACGAAGATGTCGTCGGCGCAGCCTTCCAATTGAGAGACGTGCATCTCAGCCGTCAAAGAAATTGGGTCAATCAACGTGACGCTGCCCCACAGGTACTCGCAGTCGCTGTCGTCGTAGCGGAGCAGGATAGGGAAGTTGCCAGAGTAGAGGCTATCGAAGTGCAGTGGTTCGTCGTCCCAAGTTAGGCCACCGTCAATACTTGCTTGCACGTTGGTGAAGGCAGGGTGGCTGGTGTTGATGAAAATTTCACCATTGTTGATTTCACAATCCGCAGGGTGAACCAGTGAGGTGCTAACAACGGAAATCTGTGGCCTCACGTCAAAATTGAGGGTGTCTTGGTCAACACAGCCATCAATTGTCCCCGTCAAATAAACGGTAGCCGGGGTGGAAAGTACGCCATTTGGCACATTGAAGACCACCATGTGCGGGCCGATGCCAGTTGCTGTGCTCGGAATTGCGTAGCTGCCGAAATCCCAGACATACGTTGCGCCGACACCAAGATCAGATGCTTCGAACATGTAGGATGTCCATTCGCAAAGATAAAGTGCGGTGTCCGGGCTGCTAGCAAGTACCACATCGGGCATTGGCAGCACCGTTTTTACAACAGTATTCGAGTTAATCCAAGCGGTACAAGGCGTCCTACGGCACTGCCTGCGGTACCAAGTCGTGGTCGAGATGTTGCCTGGGTCAAGGGTTTCACCGAATTCACCAGGTATGTTGCTCCATGTGGTGCCAAAGTCGGTGCTCGCCTCCCACTGGTAGGAGAAAACCCCATCCACGCCACCCGATGGCAGGACAGTTGTGGAAATAATAAACGGGTCATAACTTCCGCATGTGCCTTGGTCGCCAGCAATGACGCCACCAGCCGTGAAGTTGATGACCACCATTTTTACGATGCTGTTGGAATAAACGTAACCGAAGCAAGGCGAACGCCTTGCACCCCGGCGGTAGTAAGTAGTTTGAATGATGGTGATGGGATCGTAGGTTTCTGCTACTGCGCCTGAGATGTCGAGCCAACTTGTGCCATAGTCCGTACTGTATTGCCACTGATACTGCAACGTGCCATCAGCGCCGCCCGTTGGAACCGTCACGCTCGAAATGACGTCGGGGTCGAAACTAGAACAGCTGCTTTCAACGCCAGCGATGATGCCTGGGTCGGAGAAATTCACGACCGCCATCTTTACGACAGTGTTTGAATACAGGAAGCTTGCGCACGAAGAACGCTTTGCACCCCTGCGGAAAAAGGTGGTTTGTGAAATAGGTGCAGGGTCGAATGTTGCAGCATTTGCGCCAGCGATGTCAGCCCAAGTGATGGAGTCTGTGCTTAATTGCCACTGGTACTCCAGCGTGCCACCAATGCCGCCGCTTGGCAGTGCCGTGCTCGTAATCAGGGTAGGGTCGTAGTTGCCACAGTTTACCTCGTTGCCGCTAATGTTGCCCGATGTTGTGAAATTGGTGATGATGCTTTTTGTGATGGCGTTGGAATAAACCCATGCAAGGCACGGAACAAGCCTGCCCCCCCTCCTGAACATGGTGGTAGCGGCTATGCTGCCGGGGTCGTAGGTGCTTCCCGTTTGTCCAGGAACGTCCAACCAGCTGACACCGCCATCGGTGCTGAACTGCCATTGGTACTCGGTAATGCCTGCCCCGCCACCGCTTGCGGGTGCGGAACTGGTGATTAAACTTGGGTCGAAGGCACCTGCGCACGACGACTCGTCTCCCACGATTGTGCCGCCGATGGTGTGGTTGGAGGAGCTGTTGACGGCAATGGTTTGCGTATTGCTGCATCCAGCTGCCGAGCTGATGGTCACGGTATAGCTGCCTGCAAAAAGATTGAGGCGGTCGCCGTCATTCCGGGCGAGGTCGGCTACTTGGGCAGCCGTCAAGCCGTTCCCGAAGTAGTAGCGGATGTCGTCCATGTGACCACGGTAGGGTGTTCCCGAACTACCCGTGAGTACGCTGCCCCCAATGGAGCTTGCGATACCGCCGTTGTTGCCGTGGGCGCCTACGGTGGTGTAGGGTGCAGTGCCGCTGTCGCTCAAAACGCCGTCGAGGTACAAGCTGAATGCCCCGTTGTTGAATACGACGGCAATATGGTGCCAAAGTCCATCTGATGGATAAGTCGTGGAAAGGTCGAGGTTGGATGTACCCCTTACCCTTGTTTCTAGGTTGTTGTTGGTCAAACGGATGGCCAAGCCAGTGCCGCTTGTCGAGCCACCTTCGTCAAAAATGGTCTGCACACCGCTCAGGGTAGCAGGTTTGAGCCACATGGAAACGGTCAGCCTTGAAAACGCCTGCTCCATGAAGCCATTGTCAACGCTGTATCTGATGTTGCTGGAACCGTTGAAATAGATGGAGCCTTCGCCTTCAATGGCATCTTTGGTGTAAAGAAGCGTCCCAACGATGCCATTGCTGTGGTTGGAATTGCCGGTTACGTCGTTGGTATTGTCCTCAAAAGTCCACCAAGCCGTTGGCATCATGTCCGACCAAACATAGGACAAAGGCACATCAGTAGAAGTTGTTGTCAAATCAATGGCACCACCACCTGTGCCGCAGTTTTCGTCCGTAACGGCAACGGTAGCCACCAACCCACTTGAGCAGTCGGGGTCGTTGCAGTCAGTTAGGCCATCATAGTCGTCATCAAAGCCGTTGCTGCAGACTTCGGGGTAGCAGATGGGCGAAAGCGACGATCCAGGTATGATGGTCCAGGTGGCGCTGGCTGGCGTTCTCCAATAAACTTGGAAATGGTCGCCTCCTCCTGCTTCTTTTTGCAGCAATTCGACGTAGTACTTGGTGCCAGCCGTCAGGGCGATAGTGGTTGAAGTTTGCTGTGCATATTTGGTGTGTTCAGTGATGTTGGTCCATCCAGGGACGGAGGCAATCATCGACTTGTTTTGTGGGTTGGAGTTGGTACCGAGGTAGAGCCTGGAGGCGTCGTCGGAGGTGACGTTGAACGTGTAATTGCCCGTTAACGGTGCCACGATGTAGCCAAAAACCCTCGTTCCGTAGTTGTCGGCGATGTTGACGGGGCCTTGGAATGAGGTAAGCGTGCCCGTTTGGTTGTAGTTGTTTGGGTAGTTGACATCTGCAACGAGGTCGCTCACGGTAGCGCCTCCAATGCCCGTCCAGCGCTGGAAAGTGATGGCACCTGGCCCACAAGATTGCTCGGTCGGGCAGTTGACTTTAGTCAAGCTAACAGCATCCACCGCAAGGCCGACGCTACTGCGGGCGTTGCCAATGCTGAAGCTCGTAATAGGATTGAGTGAGCTGTAAGTGAAGGTGTAGGTGTACCTCGTCCAACTTAGGTTTGTGAAACTAGGGCTGGCAGGTACCGACCATGCTTCTACGACCGAGTAACCGCTTTGGTAGCTAAGTCCAAGGTTGGCTACCGTGGGCAGTTGCGTCTCCACGCCACCGTCCGGCAGGTCGCTGCCGTTCAATGAACCTGCCCAAGCAGCGGCATAGAAACAAATATTGTACTGTTCGCCGTCCACCAGTTTCAGGTTATTGGTGAAGTTAACCATGGAGTACCAACGGTCGTTGTTGTTGGGCAACCACATGAAATATTCTCCCTCTGGGTTGTTGACGGTGGCTGGGTTGTCCCTAACGATGAATGAATAATCAGTATTGGTTGTTGTTCGCCAAGGTTTTGCGGTGGTTGAGTTGTTGTTGGCCAGTGCTGCCACGGATTTTCCTTCCAGCGTGTAGGAGAAGGAAGGGCTGAACAAGTCCTCAAAACCACCGTTTGGCAGCATTTCGCTTGAACATCCACAGCTCAAGCTGAAGCCTGAACCACCCAAGGGGTTGGCCAAGCTCAAGCAGAAGTCGTCGACGTAGAGTGTACGAGATGACAAACCTGATTTTGTAGCACCGATTTCCGCATAAACAGCGTTCGCAGGTGCCCGCCCCTTCAGTGAAAATTTCTTGTATGATGTCGTGTTGGCCAATACTGGCTGTACAACAGTATGGATGATGGAACCGCTCGAAGTGAGCCATCTTAGGTAGATTTCAGAATAGGTAGGTGCTGTGGCAGATACTTTTGCCCAAGCGGTTAGTTCGTAGGTTTGATTGGGATTGATGGCCCGCCGCTGGTTGATTTGTGCGCCGCTGCTGACGATTTGAGCTGCTGAAACACCAGTATTTGGGTCGGGCACAACCGAAACAGTACCACCACTAATGGTCCAGTTGGTAGTCCCATTTTCAAAACCGGTATTTTGTACCAATACACAGTTGCCAATTGTTGGGATCGTTTCAACTAAACAAAAGTCATCCACCCTCAGCCTGCCGTTCGAGCCTGTTTTTACAGCAAAAACCTCGACAGTGACTGCTCCTGTCGGCGCTGTCGCACTAATGTTGTGCAAGGCATAGGTTGGAGCAGTTACGTTGATGGTTGTGGTGTTCAAGACCGCATTGCTTGAGTTCTTGAATCGCATGGTGACGTACGCCGAACTTGGGCCATTTTCGATTTTGCCATAAAATGATAGGTCGTAAATTCTGCCAGCGGTAATGCCAGAAGCTGATTCCAAAATCCAGCAAGTAGAACCAGAGAGGCTGGCGGCGTAATTGCCAGAATAGCTATCGGAAGTTTGGTTAACTGTACCGGATACGGTCCACCCAGTAAATCCAGTTTCAAAACCAGTATTGGTGAGGAAGCTACAAGTTGGTGGCGGCATCATTGCAACAAAATCTTCCAAGTTCTGAGCCAAGGCAGCAAAGACCCGTTCTCCGAAACTTCCCTGAAATTGTGCCAATGGTCTGTCCGCTCTTCCATCATGCACGGTAGCCATGAGGAAAAACACTATTATGAAAAGTGAGTGAAGCGATGACCGGTACGAGACCATAAAAATTCATTCATCAGGGGGGAAGGGTGTATGTGTTGACTATATTCTAGTGTGTGTCTAATGTAGCATCCCACTTGGTAATTGACGATTCAAACTGGGCGACACTGGGCAGCGTGGATTCGCTTTCTTCAGTGTGTTCATTGCAGGTGAAAAACCCTTTTGCCTAGGATGTGACCAAGTGGAAATTGTCGTTGTGGCTATTAAATGAGATAGGAAAAATAGAGGGCCGGACATGGCCTGAAAAAGTATTTGCGTAGAAGTAGGTGTATTTGTGTATCATTAGTTCAAGTTTTTGTTGTAAAGTTTGACACAGTCCATGCAATGCTTTCCTAAATAGGAGGGAAATGAAAGTGTTAAGGAGGGAGAATAAAGCAGATTGCTGAGTAAGTGCAATCAAAAATTATTTAGCCAAGAATTGTACCAAAATTGTTAGATCGCGCTGCTTTCCAACCGAAGCGCTAGAGATTGTTGTTTAGAATCCAACTGGTGCGTATTTCAATCTTCCGTAACTTTTAAGAAAATGGGAGGTCTAAATTGATGTCATCCCAATTGTTGGTTCTTGAATTGTCAGGATTGTCCTCATCTATATCATCGTTGACAGTTTCATTGGTCGAATGGCTCACTTGTCCCGTTTCCCAAAAAAAACGCTCTATCCATTCTGAATCGTTGTCATCGTCTTTTGGGAGCTTACCAGATTCTGCTGTATTGATTAGCTCAGGCCACCCCAACCAGTTCCAGTCCAGGTTATTCAATTTGTGTTGGTTTCTTTTGCGCATTTCTTCTTCAAAGGCCGCCCCCTCATCTTCTGTTAGGTCCAAATATGGGTCAATTCCTTGCGAGCGTACATGCTCCTCCCAAATTGCCAAGTCGTGCTTCACAGAATCGTCAAGCTCCTTGCAATGACAGTAGCTGCCATTTTCTCCGAAGGGACAAAAGCTGCCATCATTGTAGTGGCAAATTTTCACGGTGCCACCTGAATGGTAGTTCCAGTTCACTTCCTCGTGGAGCATGGCGTGGAGTATGGCTTTGTATCGCTGCCGTTCGCTCAATCTTTCGGGTAGGTAGCCTTCCACCCGCCAGCTTTTCCACAATCGCTGCAACGAATCCAGCAGCAGAGCCACTTGACCGTCCTCCAAAAGGTTGTCGGGAGGAAAGGCGGCGGCTGGTATCCCCAAAACGTCATCCACTCTCATGAGTTTGGAATTGTCGAAGCCATTTTCCTCCTCCTCTTCAAAGTCGGGGAAAAGCACGTTTTCAGGAGCAGGCGGAGCTTGCTGGATGGCCAACTCAACATCGGACAACAGGTAGCGTAGGTACTTTACCATGGGTGAAATGTTTAGTGCCTAAATATAGTTTTTATTTTTCAACCATGTGCCTGTGGGTGTTTTTTATTTGCATTTAGCCTTACTTTGGGCAAAATTTTAAGCATGAATCGGTTGTTGACTTACGAGCAAGAGCAAATACGAGAAACCACCCGGCGGCTTTTCCTTCGTCAATCCATGTTTGGCATTGGGGCATTGGCCTTGGGCAACTTGCTCGGTGGTTGCTCCAAGGCCCAGCCAAGTTCGTTTGACCTCACCAATCCGATGGCGCTCAAGCCACCGCAATTTTTGCCAAAGGCAAAAGCCGTCATCTACTTGCACATGGCTGGAGCTCCCAGTCAACTGGAGCTGTTTGACTACAAACCTGAGCTCGCCAAATTGGATGGGCAAGACTGCCCACCGTCGTTGTTGGAGGGAAAAAAATTCGCCTTTATCCGGGGAGTTCCGAAAATGCTCGGCCCGCAAGCCACTTTTGGACAATACGGCCAGTCAGGCCAATGGGTGAGCAACTACTTGCCCCATTTCCAAAAAGTGGTGGACGATGTGGCCATCATCAAATCGCTCACCACCGACCAATTCAACCATGCCCCTGCACAGCTTTTCATGCATACTGGCTCGCCGAGGTTGGGTAGGCCGAGTATCGGCTCGTGGGTGACCTACGGCTTGGGCTCCTCCAACGAAAACCTGCCCGGTTTCGTCGTGCTGACTTCCGGTGGCAACAACCCCGATGCTGGCAAGAGCGTTTGGGGCAGCGGTTTTTTGCCCTCCGTTTACCAGGGTGTGCAATGCCGCTCAGAGGGCGACCCTGTGCTTTTCATCAAAAACCCAGACGGAATGGACACCGAGCTGCGCCGAGCCAGTATTGATGCTATCAACGAAATCAACCAATTGACCCATGCTGAGTCTGGTGACCCGGAAACGCTAGCCCGTATCTCGCAATACGAAATGGCTTATCGGATGCAAATCAGCGCCCCGGAGGTGATGAACATCAACAATGAACCCGAATACATCCACAGCATGTACGGCACCGAGCCTGGGAAGACGAGCTTTGCCAACAATGTTTTGCTCGCTCGCAGACTAGTGGAAAAAGGAGTCCGTTTTGTGCAGCTTTTTGACTGGGGATGGGATGCACACGGTACCGATGAAGCACTGGCCATCGACATCGGTATGCGCAAAAAATGCGAATCGGTGGACAAGGCCATGACCGCTCTCATCCTCGACCTCAAGCAACGGGGCATGTTGGAGGAAACGCTCATCGTTTGGGGCGGCGAGTTTGGCCGGACGCCCATGCAGGAGAACCGGGACGGCAACACCATGCCTTTCAAGGGCCGTGACCACCATACCGAGTGCTTCTCGATTTGGATGGCAGGTGGCGGCATCAAAGGCGGCGTGACGCACGGCGAAACCGACGAAATTGGCTACTCCACGGTGAGCGGCAAGGTGACTGCCCACGACGTTCATGCTACCATCTTGCAACTTTTGGGCTTCGACCACGAGCAGTTGACCTACCAATTTCAGGGGCGGCCCTTCCGGCTGACAGATGTGAGCGGTGAGGTCATCGGAAGCATTGTAGTTTAAACAAGAAAATCAAAATCAATGAACGTAACAAGACGAAAATTCCTTGCGACCACTGCCGCAGCAGCGGCAATCGCACCTTTTGCCACCGTGTCGAAGCCCGACTTTGTGGCTAAGCCCGGTTTTTCCCTCCAACTTTTGGCCACCAACTGGGGCTTTGATGGCAGCTACGATGCTTTTTGCCAAAAAGCCAAAGCCGCAGGCTACGACGGCGTGGAAGTCTGGATGCCCGGCGATGCCAAGGGCCGTGAAGAACTGATGAACGCAACGGCCAAGCATGGCTTATCCTACGGCTTCCTCTGTGGCAGTGGAGAGGCGGATTTTGCCAAGCATTTTGACCAATTTGAAAAAATGTTGAGCGACGGTGTGGCGCTCAAGCCACTGTATTTCAACTGTCACTCGGGGCGTGATTTTTTCAATTTTGAGCAGGGCCGAAAGTTTGTGCAGCTGGGGCAGGAAGTGGCTAAGTCAAGCGGCGTGCCCGTTTACCACGAGACGCACCGAGGCCGTCTGATGTTTGCTGCACACGTCACGAGGCAGTACCTCGAAGCTATGCCTGAGCTGCGCCTCACGCTCGATATTTCGCACTGGTGTGCCGTTCATGAGTCGCTGCTGGGCGACCAACCGGTGAGTGTTCAGTTGGCGCTTGCCCACACCGACCACATTCACGCCAGGGTTGGCCATCCAGAAGGTCCGCAAGTGAACGACCCCCGTGCACCGGAGTGGAAAGATGCCGTGAATGCCCACTTGGCTTGGTGGGATGCCATCGTGAAACGCAAAGCCGCTGAAGGCCAGCCGATGACCATCCTCACCGAGTTCGGCCCGCCAACCTACCTGCCCACCGTGCCCTACACCTTTCAACCGCTGGCTGACCAGTGGGACATCAATGTTTATATGATGAAAACTCTGCGGGAACGATATGCTAAATAGTTGGCAGTTTGACAGTTGGCAGTTGGCAGTCAGGGTGTAGCCATTCAGTCACTAAGTCTCTGGCCGTTCACCTCGTCACTGACTAAACAACTGTCGAACTGGCTGCCAACTTTCGAACTGCCAACTGATTTCAACTATCTTTGCCCAAATTTTCTAATCCTCAATTTGATGGAGAACTTGAAGGCATTTGCCAAAGAGGTTTGGCTTTTCTTGACGAGCGGTATTTTTCTGAAAAACTTTGCCATGATGATAGCGGTCGTGGTGGGATTTTCGCTTTTTTCCAACTGGTTTTTGGGCTGCTTCACCAACCACGGCGAGTCGGTGCAAGTGGATGATTTCACAGGCATGGAACTCAGCGATGCCAAGCGACAGGCTAGGGACAAGGATTTTGAGTTCGTAATTATGGACTCCGTGTGGACGGAAGGCAAACCGAGCGGCATCATTTTGAAGCAAACCCCCAAGCCACTTTCGAGGGTGAAAGAAGGGCGCAAAATCTACGTGACGGTGACAGGCAACCCTGACGCTTATCGTCTGCCCGACCTCAAATTGAGCGCCTACGACTTCGACCGTTACTCGAAAAAACTCGCCATGAACGGCGTGAAGTCGAGGATAAAAGAACGGGTGTACGACCGCAAGCAGTCCGAAAATTCCATCCTTTATTTTTACCACGACGGCAAAAAAATCACGGAGCGTGAGGTGAAATCGGGCTACTACGTGATGCCCGGCGACGTGCTGGAGTTCGTGGTCACCGAGCAACTGAGCAATGAACTGCAAGTGCCCGACTTGGTATGCATGAACTTCTCTGCCGCCGAGTTTTTGGTGAGTTCTTCCAACCTCATCATCGGCACCGTGAACGACGAGGGAGCCATCAGCAACCAGTCCACCGCCTACGTGTCGAGGCAAGAGCCCCCCGCAGGCGAGCCGATTCAGATGGGTGGCCAAATCACGGTTTGGGTTACCCAAACGCTGCCCGATGGCTGCTCAGAAGCACAAAATGCTGCACCCGGCGATGGCGGCGGCGAGGATGAAAACTGGTAACAAGTCAGCAGTTGGCAACAAAAAACTTTGACCATCGTTTTCAAAGCCTTAAACCAGTTTTCAAAAAGAGAATCCATCCAAAGATGAAATTTGTACACACCGCTTTTTTGCTTTTTTTGCTTGTAAACACGCTCCGTTCGCAATCGCTTGAAGTAGCGCCCGCTCAAGGAAACCCAGTTCTCAGAAGTTTTGCGGTTCAAAAAGAAATCCAAGATGCCATACAGGTAGAGCAGCTTACTGGTCACCCGCCTGCGGGTAACCGCAGCGCTGTTTGCCCGCCCGATTTGGAGGGCAACTACGTGACTTCGGGCGAGACCATCGAAATCAAATTGGATACTTTTGGGCTGATGGTGGGCGAAGAAGATGCCGTCATCACCATTGAAAATAGCGGAACACTTCAATTTGGCGCTGGTCAGCTTGACACGATTGAGCCAATCCTGATTTATGCCGCTACGGCTGGGCTAACGGGGTTCGCTACTGAGACGGTGCAGTTGAAGCTATCGCAACCTGGCCACGACACCATTTTTCAAGTTGAAATCAACGTGCGACGAAAGGGGAGGATAGTGATTACGCAACCACAAACCGTTCAGCCTGAGTCAATTACGACTTTTTGCCTCGACAGTGAGCTTGATTTTTTGAAGCCAAAATATTGCAGCAACTCTTACGACTGCCCCGACAATTACGATGGTCAGGGCTTCACGATTTGGCATCTTTCCTCCTACGATTACCCGGACACTTGCTTGGTTTACTACGCCAGCCGTTTTCCGGGTGTGGACACCGTCTGCATGACCATCTGCGATGAATGGGGTGTTTGCGATGAATTCAAGGTACCTTACATTATCCCCGGCGACACAATTTCGATTGCCAACCAGCCATTTTTCGATGATTTTTCCGCCTACGATGGGCCTTATCCCAGTGCTGATTATTGGCTCGACAAAAACGTTTACCGCAACACGACCCTCGCCAAAGACCCACCGTCGGTTGGCATAGTCACTTTCGACGGCTTGAATTATCGTGGCCGGGTTTACAATATCAGCCAAGGGGTAGGAGACAGGTTGACCTCCAAACCGATTGATTTGAGCGCTTACACTGCCAATAGCAATGTGTTTCTGCGATTTTTTCTTGCTCCTAAGGGCTACGGACTGCCTCCCGACGACTTCGACAACATGGTGCTGGAGTTCAGGAACGCAGACAGGGAATGGGTGACTGCCGGAACCTATCAGGGTATCGGCGATGTGCCGCTCGATTCTTTCCCGCCGTTTCTTTTTTATGCTATAAAAGTGGACGACCCGCAGTTTTTCCACGATGCATTTCAGTTCAGGTTTTCGGCGAGAATTTCTCCGGGTGGCGTTGTGGATTTGTGGCACTTGGACTACGTTCACTTGGGCCGAAACGAAAGTACCAGCAGCAATTTCAACGATGTGGCTTTCACGAAACTGCCAACTTCCATTTTGAAAAACTATACCTCCATGCCCTATCGGCACTTCAAAGGCCATGTGGCCGACGAGGTTCAGAGCGAGTTGGTGTCCAATTTTTACAACCATTTCGAAGAGATACGGAACTTGGGCGACTCTAAAGTAACGCTCCGAGAAACTACCACCAACACGGCTATTGGTTCGGTTTTTACCGTGGTGGCATCGGGCCCAGACAATAACATGGACCCCAAAACCCCCATCGAAAGGCTCAGGAGCGTTCCGCAGGCAATTTTCGATAATTCAATCAGCGGATTAGAGGGTATCTCGGTGGCTGATTTCAGGAATTTGTCAACGACCTACACCCTGACCTTGGATGCCCAGTCCGATTTGTACAAAACCAACGATACAGTTACGCTCAACAACCCATTCTCCAACTACTTTGCCCACGATGACGGCACGGCTGAATGGCAGGTGTACATTGCCCACAGCACGGGCGAAGGCCAGCAAATCGCTTCGCAATTCCACGCAAACGTCCCTGACACCTTGAAGGCTGTGCAAATTATGTTCCCGCATGTGAACGGTGACGTGCAGAGCCAGCTTTTCAACCTGAAAGTTTGGGTGGGCTCCCTCGATACTGACCCTGTGTTTGTGCGTCCGCTGCTCAAGCCGCTTTATCCCAGCAGTGTTTACGATACGTTGCATGGTTTCACCACCTACGTGCTAGACAATTTTGCTGGCGAGCTTACGCCAGTTGGTATTCCAGTGGGCGATTTTTTCGTGGGAATTGAACAGGCTACAGCCACGACGCTTGGCATTCCTATCGGTTTCGATGTGCAGAATCACTGCAATTGCACTTGGTCAAACCTCGAAGGCGACGAATGGGGGCTGTTCCCAGAAAGCATCGGTGGTGCATTGATGATTCGTCCGGTTTTTGGTGAGACGCAAAGTACCAGCGGCACCGACGATGTGGCAAACACTGGACAAGATGTTGAGATTTACCCTAATCCAACAACAGGCAGATTGAACTTTCACCTAGCCACTGGTAGTTATCAAGATTATCAAGTAGTTGTTTTCAACAACCTCGGCCAACAACTACTTCGGGATAAATTGTCGGAAAGCCTTGACCTGAGCTACCTTTCCAATGGGGTCTATTTTTTCAGGATTTTGGACAAAAAGACTGGTGCTTTTTTCAGCAAGCGGATAGTTTTGGCAAAAGACTAATTTTGCCGCAGCAAATGATTTTCCAAAATTCAAAAACTTGGAAAGTATAAAATCAACAACTCAAACTATGGATATTACGGTTCAAGAATTGAAACAACGAATGGACGCAGGTGATGCTGGATTTGTCCTGATTGATGTGCGAGAACCTTACGAGCACGAAGAGTTCAATATTGGCGGCCAACTAATTCCTGTCGGTACCGTGATGGGCGCCATTCCCGACCTCGAAGCGCACAAGGACGAGGAAGTGATACTTTACTGCCGCTCTGGCAATCGAAGCGGCATGGCAAAGCACTTGATGGAAGCATCCGGCTTCCAAAACGTCCGCAACTTGCTGGGCGGGATGCTCGCTTGGCGAGAAAATTTTGGATGATTTTGCTAAATCTCTCACAAAAAAAATGGCCTGAAGCGAGTAAACTTCAGGCCATTTTTTTGTAAGTAAGGCAGTCGTTAAGACTTTGCCTTCACGTAACTTTTCACGCCATCACCGCTCAGATTTTTTACCAAACGCTCAGCCTCGGCCATATTTCCAAAGCGGTCTACAAGCACGACAGCGTATTTACCACGGTCAAATATTTCCAACCTAGCATTGTTGTAGCCCAATTTTTTGAGTTGTTTCACCTGTGCTTCTGCTGAGGATTTTTGTTTGAAAGAGCCAGCTAGTACCATGTATTTGCCCTCGGAATAGGTCGTTTTTTCAGCTGTATCAGAAGTACTGGAAGCCGGTTTGGAGGTTGTTTTTTCCGCAGGCGTTACATCGTCCTCGCTAGGTGTGTCACTTGCAGCGGTTTCTGCTTTATCAGCAGGTACAGAAGTTGTGGCAGGCTTGGTAGCAGCGCTTTTGTCGCTGGCCGCATTGCCAGTGGGAGCGGATGCCTCGGTCGAGTCAACGCTTTCATCAATTTCATAGTCGTAAACAGCATCGTCTTCCGTCTCGACGCTATCAGCGGAAATTTCCGTCTGGTCGGCCTGTTTATCGGTATTGAAAACGTTGGTCATTTTATAGACCAGAAAAAGGATGGCCATGATGCAGATGCCAACGATGGCGATGGTAACGTAGTCAAGTTTTGACATGGTATCAGTAATTGTAGGTTGAAAATCAGGAGGTTTGAAAGCGGCGCACCCGGCTTTGAAGGAGGGCGACGAAACTGCTTCGTGGGGTAAAAATAGTTTGAAATGTTGGAAACAGCAAACCCCCGTCACTGCTTACCTTCGCCCAGGGCTTTTTTCGGCCAACATTCAACCATATTCAACAATGAACCTCAAAATCATCTCCGCAGGAGCTGGCTCCGGCAAAACCTATCGGCTGACGAAAGACCTCGTCGAACTACTCGCCAGTGGCCAAGTGCGGGCGAGCGGAATCATTGCCACTACGTTCACCAACAAAGCTGCCGCCGAATTACAAGAACGGGTACGGGTGCGCCTCCTTGAAGAGGGGCTGACCCAAGCCGCCAACGAACTCTCCAACGCCCTCATCGGCACGGTGCATGGCCTTGGGGTTAAGCTGCTCAAGCGTTTCGCCTACGAGGCTGGCGTGTCGCCACAAGTTGAAATCATTGCTGACGAAGACCAACAGTTACTGTTCAACCAATCGCTTTCGATGGTGCTCACCAACGAGCGTGTGGAAGAAATGGAGCGTCTTTCTGACCGCCTCGGCATGTCAAAATCTGATTTTGGAAAAACGGATTGGCGCAAGCTGCTGAAAGACCTCGCTGAGGTGGTGAGGGCAAACGACTTTGGCGATGAGGTGCTGGAGGTCAGCAAGCAACGCTCTTTTGAACGTTTTGCTCGCTTTCTTGACCCCGTCGTCGAGCGGTCGGAGGAAGCTTGGAACGATTTGCTGAACGAGGAAATCGAAGCTGCCATTTCTAGGCTTGAAAATAACGGAGACACCACCAAAGTGACCGCCGACGGCGTGAAGTCGCTTCGTGAAGCAAAAGCTGAACTTCGCCTGCGGGGCGAATTGAACTGGCACCATTGGGCAAAAATTGCGAAAACAAAAGTTGGCGCCAAAAGCCGAGACGACCTCGCCGACCTAGTTTCTTTTACCAATTCGCACCTTGGCCATGTTGGCTTGCACAGTGATGTTAAGTCGTTCATTTTCAATATTTTCGAATTGGCACAGGCTGCTATGGAGGAATTCGAGCGGTTTAAAAAAAGCCGTGGCCTGATTGATTACAACGACATGGAAAGCTACGTGAAGCGCCTGCTCGACGACCCAGCCGTGCAGGAAGTGTTGGCTGAAGAGCTCGACTTGTTGTTGGTGGACGAGTTTCAGGACACCAACCCGTTGCAGCTCGAAATCTTCGTGAAGCTTACCCGCTTCGCAAAAAGCGCTATCTGGGTGGGTGACCCCAAGCAGAGCATTTACGGCTTCCGTGGTGCAGACCCTGCGCTGATGCAGGCCATCATTGCAGGGCAGGGTGGCCTACATCCCGACAACATCCTTTCGGCATCCTGGCGCTCACGTGAGGACATCGTTTTTGCCACGAATGCCATTTTCACCAAAGCCTTTTCTAACCTTCCGCCTGAGCAGGTGGCACTCCAGCCCAAACGCCGCAAGTTAGCCTCAAGGGATTCTGCTAACCGGCAGGACGAGCCACCTGAGATGGGCGATGCAATTGTCCATTGGCACTTCAAGTACGATGGTGAGGGGCGCAAACCTGGTAAGGAATGGCTTCACAATTGCATCGCCGAGGCGCTGCGCATCAACTTGGAGCGTGGCATTACCATTTTGCCGAAAGGCGAAAAGTGCTACCGCCTTGCCCAACCAGGCGATGTGGCCATTCTCTGTCGTTCCAACAACGAATGTCGTGATATGGCGGGTGCATTGCACCGAGCTGGTATTCGGGCAGCCATTTCGAGGGCTGGACTTATGGCTACCGCCGAGGCAAAGCTGATTTTGGCTTGCTTGAAATTTATCCTCAACAAATACGACACGCTTTCTGTCGCCGAAATTCTGTTATTGGCAGAACGACTTGAACTGCACGAGATAGTCGAAGACCGATTGACTTACCTCGAAGCTGCTGAGGAGGAAAAACCGGATTACAAATGGGGCGAGCAGTACGATTTCGTGCAGCGGCTAAATGATTTACGGCCACAGGTGGCCGAGCTGTCTGGCTCCGAAATCCTCACGCTTTTGTTGGAGGAGCTTGATTTGCGGCGCATCATCGTGACTTGGGGCAACGTGGAGCAACGCCTCGCCAATATTGATATGCTGGTGCATTTTTCGCTGCAATACGAGCAAGCTTGCAATCGGCTCCACAGCGCTGCCTCGCTGGGTGGTTTTTTGTTGTGGGCAAACGATTTGGCACAAAACGAGGCCGACTTGCAAGGCTCTGGGGAAAGTCCGCACGCTGTGAATGTGCTGACCTACCACAAAAGCAAGGGGCTCGAATACCCGATTGTCATCTGTCACAGCCTCGAACAGTCACTGAGAGAGGATGTTTGGGGAATTTCATTGGTACCAGAAACCGACGAGGTGGACTTGAACAACCTGCTGGGCAACCGTTGGTTGAGACTTTGGGTAAATCCTTATGCCGACCAGTTCAGAGGCACAGAACTGGAACAGCGGATTAGTGATTCTGAAGAGAAATCGCAAAAACGGTTAGCCGCATTATCGGAAGAAAACCGCTTAATGTACGTGGGCCTAACCCGTGCGAGGGATTATCTGGTGTTTCCGAGCCGTGAAAAGCAGCCTGTGTGGCTGAACAGGGTTTGCAACAGTGGCCAAGAAGAACAGCCTGCCCTGGATGCCGATTCTGATGAAAGCTATTGGGAGTGGGGAGGTAAAAACTTGAAGATTGCAACTGAGGTTAGTTACTATTCGAGTGATTTTCCACATACTATGGTCCAAGAAATGCCTTCTGAACACCTTGACGAGCGAAGTGGCAGGGGTATTTTCCCGCTTTTCCAAGAAAATAATACGGGAGATTCAGGCACTTCCATAGCATTTTCAGTTCAGAGCCTAGTCAATTGCTACAGCCCATTTGCTTTGCCAGAAGTCCCTGAAAGACAACGAGTTGCACTTGCATTCAAAGAGCTATTATTGTCTGGTTCTTCAAATTTGGGGGTAGGGGAGTATCTGAAAATTGCTGAACAACTGATAGGCCGCCACGCTGTGGGTGACTTGGTAGCGCCAGTAGATTTTCAAGAAAAATCAAGCCTGTTCAATGACTGGCTGCGGCAGCAATTTGACGCAAAAAAAATACTTCGATGTTATCCAGTCCGCAGGCTTCAAGATGGAAGATTGATGGAAGGAACAATTGATTTACTTCTGGAAACATCGAAGGGGCCTGTCATTGTCCAGCTTTCCAGATTTATCGGCGACTCGAAAGGCAGGCAAAGAAAGTTGCGGAGTTCATTGCCAGAATTAGCCGATTTTAGCCGAGTATTGCAGCGTACTTATGGCAAGCAGTTGGTGCAAATTTGGGTAGTTTTTCTATTGTACGGAGAGGCGGTGGAAGTGAAGGTTTAGCTAAAAACTACAATGGCGAGGCATCGAGCCTCGCCATTGATTAAGTGTTTTATAGAGCTTGGTGAGTGGTAAATAGACTTGATTAGTTGCCAGGAACTTCGGTTTTTTCGGATGCAAAAATCACTTTGAATTCCGAGTCTTTTCTGTCTTCAGTTTCGGTAGCTTTTTTACTAGCGAAAATGGCTTGTCCCGAATTTCCTTCCGTTTCGAGGTTATCTCCGTAATGGTAAACCAACATATTTCCATTGGTATCAAAATCAATAACGCCAAGATCGTTGCCGGGGTTAGAACTGTAGGTATTTGGCGCAGAAAACGGGTCGTTTTCGTTGTCAATCAGGCCCAATTCAGTAGTGGATTCTTCTGGGATGAATGTGAAAAGCAGAGTTTCGCTGCCTACAGCATATTTAATTCTCGGCTCATCCGAGACAAATCCAAATGAGATATACGCCTTTTCCGGAGCTTCCATCGGGCCATCTACCCTAGCATTTTCAATCCAAGTGCCCCCGATACTTTCAAAGCCAGCGTAAACAAATCCAACTGGTGCAACGATAGTCACTTGGCCGGAGCCTGTTTTGGAGCGTTTTGTTGGAACGATTGATTCGCCCGGTACTACAAATACCCCCCATGTAACCTGGTCTTCCATCAACTTAAGCTTGAAATTCATGTCAGCCACTCCATTCTCACTTTGAGCGTTAAGCTGAACGGTAACAAGGAGGGCTAAGCTGATAAAGGTAAAGCAGAAGTTTTTCATTGTTTCTAGTTTTATGTGAGTGAATCATGTAATAACGCGATGTGGCAAATATGGCTTGATTGACAAATTGAATCTGGAGGTAAAAGGCATTAATGTGACGTCTATTTTCTTGTTTTATGTAAACAGTAAGTGATTTCAGTCCCACTTGAATGTTGCAATACCTAGGTATTGTTAAGTTGAAATTGGGTGCTGTTGTGACAAATTGATTTGACTTTGCGAGAATTTTTTTTGAATCAAGAGACTAAATTTTATGTGCTGCCAACTCTCTGAAGCTCATTTTTATCTTTGCAAAAAACTTGGAATGACAATCACCAATCCTCTTGAGAATTGTCATTCAAGCAGAAAACAAACTAGGATATGATACAAAGAATTCAAACCATTTTTTTAGTGTTAGCGGCTGCTTCAGGATTTGGGGCTTTGGCATTGCCATTTGCCTCCACAGTAGCTTCAGTCCAAAATTCCCAGTTGTTCGCCGATATGAAATACACTACTGGTGACAATATTGGGCTATTGGTATTGTTTGCAATTGCTGGTGCCTTGGCAGTGGCCGACATTTTTCTTTTTCGAAATAGGGAACTTCAAATGAAGGTAGGACGAATGGCATTGGTAGCCAATATTTTAGGTGTGGTGCTGGCAGTTGTTTTGTTCTGGCAGGATTTGGCGGGTTTAGGCAGCAATGAGGTAAACGATGGGCTCGGTGTTTACATGCCTGTGGCATTCATTGTTTTTGTGGTTTTGGCATTAAGGGGCATAAGAAAGGACGAAGCACTTGTAAGGTCTGCGGACAGGCTTCGTTAATCAACCCGTCAAAATAAAAAGGTCGTTACCAAGGCAAATGCTTAGGTAACGACCTCTTTATTTTCGTTCCATGAACTACTTCTACTCAACAGGCTTCTCAGCCCTACGCCTTGCAGCATAGTTCAATTTCAGCTGGCCGATTTTCCGCAATTGAATTTTTACGTCTTGAACAATACCCATGGTAATGTCACCATCTACCCGCAAAGAGGTTGCAATCCTTGTGCGTAGGTTTGGTTGTACCGTCTGTTTGTGGTTTTCAACAAACAGTGGAATGTCTTCTACACGCTTAAAGGAATCATCCAATTGGATACGAGGCGCTGTTCCATAAATGCTCTGGTAACGCTCCATGGGGCGACCAATGTAAATGAAATGCACCAAAGATTTTTGTTCAAGTTTTTCTAACTCAGTGGCAAGCGGCACTTGTACTTTCACCTTTAGGTCAGTCTCCCTCATTTTTGTGATTACCATGAAGAAAAACAGCAAGATGAACACGATATCAGGAAGGGACGCAGTTGAAATCGCTGGCGTAGAGTTCCCACGTTTTTTCTGAAAATGACCCATAACTTGTTTAAGTTTAAAAGGCTTTGAATTGTGGTTACAGGATTATTTGGATTCTTCGCCGTAGGACGTTGACTCAGCCTCAGAAAGAACAAAAGGTATTTTTGCCTTTATCTTATCTTTCTTAGCTTTTGGCAGGTCTTCGGTGTAATGTTCTCCAAATTGTGCCATTGCTTCTTCATCCCATAGTTCGTTGTAAGCTGCTTTTAACTCGTTGTAAACCTCGATGTAAACACCGTACTTAGTACCACGGTCATTTTTCAAGGAGACGATTGCTGCACCTGGAAGTTCTGCCAAATCAGGCTTTTTCTCTGGGTTCATGATGAACTCCTTCGCCCTTTCACGCAGTTCCTCAACCTTGGCAGGTTCGCCCCTCACCAAAAGCTGGTTCTGAGCATTCACAAGTACGGTGAACACGTTACGGCTATTTATCCGAATATTCTCCGGTGGCTCATTTGACCATTCAGGCAAACGAACAGTGATGCCACGCTCTACATCAATGGTTGTTGTTACCAAGAAAAATACCAACAAAAGAAATGCAATGTCCGCCATCGAGCTGGCATTGATTTCAGCTGCTGCTCTTTTTTTATTTGCCATGACGGTTATTGATTTTTAAAATAGTTCCAGATTTCCAGAATAATGGCAATAGCAAATGAGCCTATGAGCATGATAACTGAGAGCATGAGGCCTCCACCTATCATTTTACTGACACCATCGCTTACGGCAAAATTTTGGATAGTGTTGGCTAATGAGCCCGTACCTTTTGCATCAGAAATTGCATAAAGTGCTAAAAATGCAACTATAACTATCCCAAAGCTAATGAGGGCTCTTGCAGATGCTTTTGGATTACTTGCAACATTTAGAATTGACAAAACAATTGCGAACAATACTGCAATTACCAACAAGGCAACAGAGATGTAAAGACCAGCAAGGAAAATTCCCCCCTCTGGAGACGATGCTTGCCTTTCTGTTGGTACTTCAGAGAAAGCCGAAACGCCACTGAGGATAGGTATCAACGAGATAACAACACAAACTACAACCAATGCAAAAGCCAAGGTTGGGCCGTGCTTTGCTAAGAATTTATAGGACATAGTTTTTTTGTTTTATCTTTTGAAAATATTGTTGGCAAACAGCATGTCAACAACAGTCACGGATGCTTCTTCCATCTTATTGGTGATGCCATCAATCTTGGACACGATGTAGTTGTAGAACACCTGCATAATCATGGCCACGATAAGACCGAATACTGTTGTCAAAAGCGCCACTTTGATACCACCTGCAACGATGGTTGGAGAGATGTCGCCCACTTGCTCAATACGGTCGAAGGCTTCCACCATCCCGATTACCGTTCCGAAGAACCCAAGCATCGGTGCCAAGGCTATCACCAACGAAATCCAGATGAGTCCTTTTTCCAACAAACCCATTTGCACGCTGCCATAAGAAACGATGGCTTTTTCAACAGCGTCAGGGCCGTGTGGGGCATTGCGCAGACCTTCGAAAAGGACGCTGGCAGCAGGTCCCTGCGTAGAACGACAAACTTCCATTGCTCCCTTGACATCTCCGTTTTTCAAGTTGTTGTCAATTTTTGCAAGAAGTTTCTCCGTATTGACGGATGCCAAGTTGAGCGTGATAACGCGCTCGATGCAAAGTCCCAAGCCCAGAATCAGACAAAAGAGGATAGGAAGCATGAACTCCCACCCACCCTGAATGAACTTTTCCTTGAACATTTGGATGCCAGTAGCTGCCTCAGCAGGAGCCGCTGGAGCTGCTTCTTCCGTTGCCGGAGCCTCGGTAGGAGCCACCTGTGCAGCAGTATCAGTGGCCTGTGCAGTGGTGTCTTGGGCACTAACGAGATTAGCACTGAAGGACATCAGGCCGAAGACGAGCAATAGAGCTAATAATTTGCGCATAGTCGTAAGAATTTGACGTTTAAAATTAGTTAATCGTAACCTGAAAATTGATTGTGGGAAAGTTCCCGGTTTGTTTGATTTTGAACTCCGTTGTCTTATCCCTCCAGAATTAAAAATCAGCGGAGAGATAGGGATTCGAACCCTAGATACCCTTTTGGAGTATACACACTTTCCAGGCGTGCGCCTTCGACCACTCGGCCATCTCTCCGTGTGTTTGCTTACAACAGAATACTTCCTGCTTCTTTAAGACGCCGCAAAAATTGTAAAAAGAAATAACAATTCAAAAATTTTTAAAAGCGGACAGTTGTTCAAAATAAATTTGGGACTGGACAGGGCTTCACGAGTTTTAACTCACAGTATGAAAGATGGGGCAAGTTTAAGAAAGAGTTGTGTAAGGCAAGATTATTTTTTTGAAAATATTTTTCGCATTGTTGGTCGTAGTAGTCGCAACATGTTGAATATCAATGCTTTTCAACTCCGCAACCTTATCTGCAACCAACCTGACAAATGCGCTTTCATTGCGTTTGCCACGGTACGGCACTGGTGCTAAGTACGGGGCATCAGTCTCTAGCACCAGCCACTCAAGAGGAACCTCACTTACTACTTTGTCAAGGCCAGCATTCTTGAAAGTGACAACACCGCCTATTCCCAACTGGAATCCTAAATCGTGCGCCATTTCAGCCTGCTTTGCTGTGCCAGTGAAACAATGCAGAATGCCCCGAAGCTGCTCGTCTTTTTCATCTTCGAGGATGTCGAGGATGAGTTCGGTTGACTCACGGGAGTGGATGACGATGGGAAGGTCAAGTTTTTTTGCCCACGAAATCTGCCGCCGGAACGCTTCAATCTGAATGCCAAGCGTTGTTTTGTCCCAAAACAGGTCAATGCCGATTTCACCAATAGCACAAAATGGTCGCTTAGCCAGCCATTGTTCCACAATTTCAAGTTCACCCTCAAATCCATCTTTCACAGAGCAAGGGTGGAGCCCCATCATCGCATGGAATTGGCCAGGGTAGCTAGCCTCAAGCGCCAACATATCGTCAATGACCCTGCTATCAACATTGGGAAGGAAAAAAAGCTCAACACCCGCTACAAATGCCCGCTCAATCATTTCTTTGCGGTCGTTGTCGAATTCCGGTAAGTAGAGGTGCGTATGCGTGTCAACCAGCGATAATTTCGGATTTTCAATCATTTTTTCAAAAATCTTGGATTGCAGACAGTTTCGGATTTCCTTATTTTGATATTATTGCCAAGCTGTCAAGAACCGATAAATGGAAGGTGTCATTTTGCAAACTCAGGACAAAAGTAGATGTAAAAATAACGCCAGAAGCAATATATTTGCGACCGGATTCTACATCTCCTGCACACGTATTTGTACTGTTTCACTGTCTTGCTCATCCAATATGGCCTAAAAACAGGCTAAAAGAACACCTTCAACGCAGTTTTTATTTGTCGGTTCTGGCCATTCAAAGGCGCTGAGGCACTTTTGCTTACTTTGCCTGAAAATGTTCTCAAACTGACATCGGTTTTAAGAACAAAAAGAGATTGAGAAAACTCGCCAGCTTATTTTTGAAGTAATCGGCTGTAAACCAACGGTTAAGGAAATTTTGTGGAGGCATCACGTTAATCCCGATAGTATCATCATGTTGATTTTCACCATGAATAAACCTCCTTTATGAAAAAATGGCTTGAACATTTTGAGCAAACAATGAGCGAACACATGAATACTTCAAAACTACATTTGCGGTTAGCCAGTGCAGCATTCATGTTGCTGTTTCAATTTGGATTTGTGGCCAACTTGAGCGCCAACCCATTTTGCTCGAACCCGTCGTGGCTTCGGCCTTGGGCAGTCAACGCCGGTCAGGATGTCTCCATCTGCAACGGAAGTAGCACACAGTTGCAAGCCTCCGGGGCAAATAGCTACACTTGGTCGCCATCAATAGGACTTAGTTGCACAAACTGTCCAAACCCTGTCGCAAGTCCTTCTGTGACCACTACCTACTTCGTAATTGGGGACGATGGCACGGTGGACGATGTTGTGGTAAAGGTTTTTCAGCCTCCTGTGATAGCTAACGTTGAAGTCAACGAGCCAACCGACTGCAACCTGCCGAACGGCTCCATTGTCGTCACGACATTGGGAATTGACCCCTACGAGTACAGCATTGATGGCGGCACGGTTTGGCAGAACAACGGTGTATTTACCGCATTGCCTCCTGGCAACTACTCGGTGATGGTGAGTGGAAATAATGGTATTTGTGTGGTAGATGGTGGCAGTTTTGCCTTGACATCCCCACCTACTGCCCAATTGATAAATGCACTGGAAGTAGATCCTACTTTTTGCGACGTTGCGAATGGCTCCATCACCATATTGGCATCAGGTGGCATTAGCCCACTTCAGTACAGCATCAATGGTGGCCAAACTTGGCAAGTGCAGAATAATTTTCAATTGCTCGGTGCTGGCATCTATCAACCCAGGGTGAGAAATGCAAACGGCACCTGCGAAGTCTCTGGCTCGCCGATTTCACTCTCTGGGTCGCCTGACGAAGCCATCATTGCCGATGTTTTTTCTGCCAGCCCGACCAACTGCGATGAGCAAGATGGCTTGATTACCGTCATTGTTTCCAATAGCGGCCCCCAATTTGAATACAGCATTGATGGTGGTACCAATTACCAATCGAGCAATAGCTTTGCTGGACTTGGAGAGGGAGCCTACCAAGTGCTGGTGCGGCGCACAGATGGCACTTGCCTTGTCAACGGCGGCTTTGTGGAGCTGCTGAGCCAAAACCGCCCGACGATTTACGGGGTGTCGGCAGTGAACCTGCAAGGCTGTGGCAACCATTCAGGAAACATTACCATAATAGCATACGGGCCGAGCACTCTCCAATTTAGCATAAACGGCGGCACGACTTGGCACAATTCCAATATATTCTCAAACTTACCTGCCAGCACCTACAATATTGGGGTGAGAAACAGCGATGGAACTTGCGAAACTTTTGGAGGCACATTCACACTGACCCAGCCTGCCCCGCCTCTAATCACCAATATCACGTCTTTAAATCCAACTGCCTGCGGCCTAACGAACGGCTCCATTCAAATCACTGCAACCGGGCTTGGGCTTTTGGAGTACAGCATTAACGGTGGTGCATCCTGGCAGTCTTCTTCTACTTTCAACAATTTGGCCGAAGGCAGCTACCAAGTGTGGGTGCGTTTCGTTGGGGGAGGGTGTCCTGTGGGTTACAGCGCTAATCCAGTTGTACTGGATGCGCCGGGCAACCCACCAAACATCAGTGCAGTCAACGTGACCCAACCGACCATTTGCGGTGTGCCCAACGGAGTCATCACCATTTTGGCAAGCGGGAGCGGACCGCTCACGTACAGCAACAACGGTGGCATCAGTTTTCAAACTGCCAATGTTTTCAACAACTTGGGAGCTGGCAATTACCCTATCGTGGTGGCCATTTCCGGTGGTAGCTGCTCTACCTCGGGCAATGCAACGCTGGTTTACAGTGGCTGCACCGATACCGTTCAGGTGAACATTCCAATGGCAGGCACAACTGACTACTGCATTGAACCAGCCATTTTCAACAATTTGGGAAACATCACGGCGGCGGGTTTTTGTAGTCAGGGGAGCCCCCAAACAGTTTTGGCGCTGGGCATCAATCAGAACTGCGTCAGCTTGGCGCCAGCCCCCGGGTTCGTTGGTGTTTCACCTGACTTGATTTGCACAGTTCATTGTTTCAACAACAGCACGACCATTTGCGACACAACCTATTTGCTGGTAAACGTACTGGGTTTGGTGGACTGTAACCCCGTTTTCATGGAGGACACAGTGACATTGCCATACTCCGGCAACCCAACGAATTACTGCGTACCCGTGCCGCTGACGAACTTGCTGGGCTACGAGCTTTACCTCAACGGAACGCCGCTGGTCAACCCCTTTGCCTGTGACTATGAGCCAACCACGGCCTATTCTTACACCTCGTTGCCGGGAGCTGGGTTCAGCGGGCCATATTCACTCGATGCTTGGGTGGTGAACAGCAACACGTACGCTGGTTTCTTCAATAATGCCAACGAACTGCTCGCTTTGATGCTCACTTTCGACCCAAGTGGCAACTGGCAAATCAACACGACCACTGGCCTGATTCACGGTGGCAATCCAAATGCAACTTACGGCGACATGCAGGTGACGCACTTGCCAAGTGGCTCACAATCGGACCTCACTCCGAATACCACTTTGCTTCCAACTGGTTTCACGGTTGGGTTGAGCAGCCCCGGCATTTCTGTTTTGATTGTCGAAAACCCGGCAGACGGTTGTGCAGATACGTTGTACATCAACGCAACACTGACGCCGACCGTAACGGACACCGTGTTCTTGACCACCACGGTCAACACATCCACCCCCATCACCTGCCTGAGTGGCAGCGAGTTGCCGGGCGGTACGATTGTGAACGTGGGGTATTGCGGTGACCCCGATTTTGGCGTTGCTCCGTGGACTACTCCCAACTGTGTTTTTTACGTTCCCAACCTCAATTTTGCAGGGCAAGATGCATTTTGCATGGTCGCTTGCGATGGCGGCTTCCCCCAAGTTTGCGATACCACTTACTTCGTGGTGAATGTGCTGCCGCAAAACGACACCGTTTACCTCACCATCCCTGCTGGTGCAAATTCGATTGACACCTGTTTGAACAGCTTCGTGGTCGAGTTGCCGGGAAGCATCACGGCTGCCAGCTTTTGCGACATCAATACCGCAGAAATCAACGGAAGCATCAACGGCAACTGCCTGACTTTCAATGCAAACGGCAATTTTTTCGGTACAACGACCACCTGCGTCAGCTTTTGCAGCGGCGGTTTTTGCGACGAAAACACCGTCATCGTGACCATCGTGCCACCAGTCATTTGCGATGATATTTTTAGCCAAAGCAGCCAGACCGTCACCACTCCGACTGCCGTCAATCCATTTTGCATTTCCATTCCGATTGGTGAAATCATCAATTACACCGTCACAGTGGATGGAGCCGTCTTCCCGCAGGTATTTGTCCCTTGCGACTTCAACGACCTAGCCGTTTACAGCTACGCCAATTTGCCCGCAGGGCCGTACACGGTGACTGCCTGGACGGCTAACGGCACCTTGCACAGTGGCATCGTTGCCGACCTTGCACAGCTGGTTGCACAAATGAACAGCTGGGACCCCAACGGCAACTGGGTGGACAACGCAGCCACGCAAACCATCCAAGGTGGACTGGGTGGAACGTATTCCAGCATTGCCCTCACGCCTGCTGGGGGCGCTCCGCAAATCTTGGCGCTGAACCTGGTGATGTTTCCTTTGGGCTCGCAACTGACCATTTCCGGTTATGGCAGCCACGAGGTGATCGTGACGGCAGCCAATGGATGTGCCGACACAGTGAACGTGGATTTTGTGCAGCACGTTTTCACCACTGACACGCTGGTGTTCAACACCAACCAGAACATAAGCATCGGCTCGATTTGTGGCAATACTTCGGAGCTTTTGGGTGACCTTTTCAGTGTCAGTTTTTGTGGGTTACCGGGCAACGGAGCCATCGTACCGACCAGCGACACCTGTTTCACCTATACTCCCAACATGGATTTTCTTGGCTCCGACACGGTTTGCGTGGTCTTTTGCGACGACAACTCGGTGCCAGTTTGCGACACATTTGTTTTCGTGATAAACGTGGGGCAGCCTTGCCCCGACATCTTCAACCCAAGCGAGGTAATAATTTCGTTGCAAAATGGGGCAGGGGAGGCCTGCCTGCCCATTGCGCCAGCACAAATAGGGGATTACCAAGTTTTTGTTGACGGTATGCTGTACACGGGCAACTTTTCGCCCTGCAATATTGACCAGGCATACATTTATTTCTACGGTCAGGTTTTCGGGCAGGGTGCAAGTGGGCCTTATTCGGTAAGTTGGACGTTAAATGGTCAGAATTTTTCAAGTGTGGTACAAAATATGCAGGAGTTGGTGGACCAGATGAACATATGGGATGTCGCTGGAAACTGGAACATTGAACAACCTACCTTTTCCATCATCAGTACCAATGACAACGGAGTGTACGGAAACCTCATCATCACGCATATTCTGACGGGCATCGTGAGCACGATAGCTCCCAACCTAAACGGCATTCCCGCTGGCACGGCGGTTCCAATCAACGGCGCAGGCCAACATGAAATCGTCGTGCAAAACCAAGCCGATGGCTGCACCGATACCCTGAGCATCAACGCCCTGAACGGGGTGAACCAAATTGATGTCTTCACTTTCGAAGAAGTGCCGAGCGACGTTGAATGCTTGGATATCACGGGCTTGCCCGGTAATTTCCAAACGCTGGAAATCTGCCAAGTACCTGCGAACGGCACGATTACCATCAGCGGAAACTGCTTCACCTTTAACCCAGCGCCGGGTTTCATCGGCATGACCACCGCCTGCCTTACTGTTTGCGACGACTTGGGCAACTGCGACACGACCTTGGTCAACATTTTGGTTGACCCGCTTTGCAGCTTGTACGATTTCTTCCCTGACAGCACTTTGCAGTTTCAAGTTCAGGCTTGCACCGATTTTACAACATATTGTACACCCATTTTACTGGATTCTATCGGGCAATTTGGGGTACTTGACAATGGTCAACCTTACACGGGAGGCTTTGCTGTTTGCAATGGCCAATTTGCCCAAATCACCCTAGACACTGGGTTCCATGAAATCTTGTTCCTGCACTTGAACACGGGGTGTCAGGACACATTTTTTGCCAACGTCAACTGTACACCTGACGATGGCTGCGGCACTTCAGCCCTTTCTCCGCTAACCATTTCGGTGGGCGACTGCGACGAAGAAGCCCAGTTTTGTGTGTCAGTGCCTGTGACCGACCTGCCCAATTTCCTCATCACCGACAATGGCGCTGCGTTCACGGGAACCATCGGCGTCTGCGACCTCAACGGTACCACGGTGGGCATGACCCTCGACACGGGCTTGCACGTGCTGGTGCTCGAGGACACCGTGAAGGGCTGTGCCGATACCTTCCATGTGGAGGTGCAATGCACCATCATCGAGGACGTGACGATTGACACGGTGGTGGAGCAGGGCAATTCAATTGTACTTTGCTTGGAGGATTTTGGCTACGAAGCAGCTGAGATTGAC
>CAYTZS010000011.1:0-17883 GCA_964442355.1 uncultured Saprospiraceae bacterium
GCTCTTTCTTCCTTTCTTCTTACCTGTTCTTTCCTCCATCGGTGTCAATGAACTCTTTCGCAAAAACAACCTAAAACCTGCCCCACTAATAAGGCCACCAGCTAGGTCGAATTCACTCTGTCTCTGTCTTTTTGGGGTAATCCTATATTAGTATTAGTAATCAAGGATACTTTGTTTGTGCTTTTCCTCATTCGGAAAGCGGGCGCAAATGTATGACGCCAATCGAGACTTCTCCAAATTAAAACTAATCTTTTTTTTAAACAAGGTCGTGTGGAAAGTGGTGGAAAACGAATATTTGGCAAAAAAAACAAACAATATTTTGAAATACACTTCAGAATGGGCGTCAGCATAGCCCGTTAATTATGACTGCCAATGGAAATTTTTTTACAACCATTTTTATTCACTCCGCTTCAAAATACGCTGTACAACTCGATGTACTTGATAGCTGGTTTAAAGTTTGGTTGATAGCATTGTGCAACTTTCTAAACCATCTATTTCCAATGATGCACTTCGTCCAACTCCAAAGTGTTTTATGTTGGGTTGCCCAAAGTGCGTGGATTCGCAAACAGCCTAAGCCTCCAATCCGTTTAGACTAGTCCAGCCGTAAGTCTGAAACTATCCACCTACATATATAATAGGAGAGCAAAAACTCAGAAGGATCCCTGTTTTGCTACTAGTAAGCTTGAAGATGGAAATAGAGCCCAGTATATTTTCGAGAGCACACACAAGTGATACTTTAAAACTTCAAAAGAAAAGGTGTAAAAAACTTGAGCCACCCCAACGTCGAGTCGAGATGGCTCAAGCAGCCTAAAGGCTCGTTGCCTAATACATATTAGACCCCACCCAGCTTCCAATCGAATGGCCTGCTTTTTAAGTCGGCCAGCTTTTCTTTGAACTTGTGGTCTATCAGTTCTTTTTGCAAAACAATGCGGGCATTGGTAAGGTGCTTGCCAGTATCCGATTCGTACATCAATTTATTATGAACTTCATTGGCTAGCAGGGTGGTCCTCTCCAAATTGGCCATTTCAAATACATGCTCATGCTCGTGCAGCAAGTAGTCGTAAGGACTGCGGTAAGAAATGAGTTTGACCATGATGGGTGCCGTCTCAATGGCTACGAATAACAGCATGATGAAGATGCTGGCATAGTAGATGGCCTTGCTCCCCGATGAGAGCCGTGAGAGTGCCTCCATTCGGGCAGCCATGCCATCGTAACTGGTACGGGCAAGTGAGACTATCTCGGCCTGCACGGTGGAATCAAGTACAACGATGGCTTGCTCCTTCTGTTTGATGAGTGGTAGCGCAACAGCCAATAGGCTGTCAAGTTCGGCTTGTGCCTTGTCAGCCTCGGCTTTTTTAGCTCGATAGATTGGTCCGAGGTTTTTCTTGCCTGAGCCGCCCGTGCCATCGGCCTCTTGTACTGCGATGCGTGCAAGGGTATCCCTTGCGGCTGTCTTTTCAGCGACCTCAGTTTTAAGCTGTGAAATTTGCTGGTGCTGCTCGTCAATCTGGCCTTGATAGCGAGCCTTCAGTTGGTCTTCTTGCTTCTTGAAAACCTCCTGCTCCATCGTCACGAGTTCGGCCTTTATCTCTTTCTCAAAAATCTTCAGTTCCAATGGTTTGGAAATCACCAGCGCCAGCAGCACGGCCAATACGAGTCTAGGAGCTGCCACGAGGGCATCCCGCCACCATTTGCCATTGCTTTTCATACTCATCACGATGTAGCGGTCGAGGTTGAAAATCATCACACCCCAGACGAGACCAAAGACCACAGCCATCAAGTAACTGTCGAATACAGTGTACAGCGCATAGCCAGCGGAAAAAAAAGCCAGAACGCCCGTGAAAAATACGGTAGCTCCTATGCCCGTGTACTTGTTTACATCGGAGGGGCAGCGCTCCAACATGGTAGCATCCACGCCAGAACAGAACAGGAAGAATTTTTTCATTTTGTCCATAACTTCAAATATTTCGGGTGAAAACGATTGCGGAATAACTTCAAAGCACGACCGAATATTTGACTGGTAGGATTTTATTCGATGAAAATTAAAGCACGGCGGATGAGTTGCCGCTTGCATCGGCAGGAAGGGAAAAATGAACAACGAAATTTTTCGTAAATTCAGCCTTGTTCGCTAAGTTACTCCACTACCTTCAAGATGGTCCGAAAGGCGAAAAACTTCCCATCATAACGTTCGGAATGCTTGGCTTGCAGGGCGGGCGCCTCTTCTTCCTGATAGCGGCGCAGCGAATCTATATTGTTGCAGGTGTACTGGATGGCGTAGGTGATGCCCTCCTCGTCAGCAGGTGGTTCGAGCAGGCGCATCATTTGGTTTTTTGTGAAAAAACCAGTGGCCATTACCTCTGGAATATGGACGTTGCGCATCCAATCCACCCAATCGCTGTGGATGCTGCGCTCTATTTTGACGGTTACGTTGTAAATAATCATGCCGTGTGGTTAATCAAGTTATGTGTGCAATTCGAGCTTTTTGTTCTAAAAAAATCCAAAATTGCGGGGCAATGATAACGCCCACCAATTTGAAACGTTTGACTTTCGACAATCAAAATCCTTTTTGATGAAAAAAATACTAGTACTGGCCATCCTTTCGATACTTGCCATACAGGCTCAGGCCCAATACCTCACTGGCATATCCAGCTACTACGACGATAGCTTCACAGAATGGCGATTCTACAGCATCAACGAGGAAGAGGAGGAAGACGAAGGCGAGCTCAAAATCACATGGCAGCTCCGGGAGAACGACTGGACGGAGTGGGATTACCGCATCGGAGATGCAATTGGCACCATCAAGTTGAAGTGGAAGGACAACCCCGAGGAGTGGGAACTGCGTGGCAACAACAGCATCGTCAGCGCCCGCACGGTCTGGCCAGGCCAGTTTGAAGAGTGGCGCATCACCGACAACACGACCACCCTCACCCTCAAGTCAAAATGGAGCAACCAGTGGGATGAATGGTTGCTGCGCAGCTCCAACAACGGCGACTTCTTCATGTACACCAGCTACGAGCGCGACCCCAGAGATTGGGTCATCGAGGACGAACTAGACGACAAAGTTTCCTTTGAAATGAAAGTGATGCTAATGTTTGTGGTGATGTTCCACAGCACCCCGAAGCAGTAGCCTCAGACTTCCTTCACATACCAGGCATCACACCCACCGTGGCCCGTGGCTCCCATCGGGGCACAGATTTTCTCAAAACCCATTTTTTGGTAGAGGTGGTTGGCTTGCACCATGCGGCCAACCGTTTCAAGATAACAGCGGTGATAGCCGAGTTCCTTTGCTTTTTCGAGGCAAGCAGCCACTATTTTTTGTCCAAAACCCAAGCCACGCAGTTCGGGCAAGAAGTACATTTTCTTCAATTCGCAAACATCCAACTCACCGCCCACTAATGGACCGATGCCACCGCAGCCAAAAACCTGTCCATTGCCGTTGCTGACCACAAAGAAGGCCGAACGTGCGCCACTGTAAGCACCGTGCATATCGTCCACCTCCGGATCCATGATGGAGTAGCCCTCTCCCACAGCACCGAACTCGGTCATCACGGTGCGAATGATGTGCGCCACTTGCTGGTTGTCAGCAGGTTGTATCGGACGGATGGCAAAATCAGATGGCAGGTACTGTCTCATTTCAGCGCTTTTTCTTTGAAAAAATCTGCTCCGCAAAGCGGAACTTTGCTGGCAAATTTCATCAAAATCTTCAAATCACATGCAGCAACTCAGCCTCGACCAAATCAACACTTTTTTTGCAAACCAACTCCCCGACCTCTTGCAGAAACTAAAACCCGACGCGAAGCCGATTTGGGGAAACATGACACCACAGCACATGGTCGAACACCTCACCTGGGCGATGGATGGGGCTATGGAGCGCTGGAAAGCCACCATCGTAACGCCAGCCGAAAAACTGCCCAAACTCCGGGCTTTTCTGTACAGCAATATTGCCATCCGACCCCACTTTCAGCACCCCGCCATGCCGCCGAATGGTGAACTGCCCGCCCTGCAGAAGCCCAGCCTCGAAGCAGCCGTTGAAGAGTTCTGGCAGCGATGGGCAGAATACGGGCATTATAGCCAAGCCAATCCAGACAAGTTGACCGACCACGTCGTCTTCGGCACACTCAACCATGACGAGTGGCGGTTCATGCACTTCAAGCACGTGGTACACCACCTCTCGCAATTTGGCGTAACCACTGCGGAGGAGCATGGACTTGTAATGCCAGAGGTGAGGTAAATTTGTGATTTGGAGACATCTCATTTCTCGATTTATACAGTTCATGGGAAATGAGTTGCAGTTAGGCGACTACTTTATCAATCTTGCACCACCTTTCAAACTTTCCGTAACCGGGTTGTTTTCAGGTAAACCTTTTGCATTGAAGCTGAAAAAACGATACGCAATCGCAGCAGTGCTGTGCGCAGGGCTATTCGCCACCTGCCGCATGGAGTTCATGAAGTTCCGAAAAAGCGAGGTCGAACAACGAGCCTATCTGCTCGAACGAGGGCAAGTGGACGTGGCATTTGGGACTTATGAGGCCGATGGCCGCAACTTGCACTACACCAGTGCTGGGTTGGAAGGAAAGCCGCTGGTGTTGATAGTACACGGTTCGCCCGGCTCTTCGCAAGATGCACTGGAGTACCTAGCGGACACCAACCTGACCAACCAAGCACTCGTGGTGGCGGTGGACAGGCCGGGCTTCGGCCACTCGGATTTTGGAAAAACGGAGCGGTCGTTGGCCATGCAGGCGCAGCAGTTGCGGCCTTTGCTTGAAAAATGCCGAGCGTTGAGCAAAAAGGCCATCTTGGTGGGCCACAGTTACGGCGGCCCGCTCATCGTCCGCATGGCGATAGACTACCCTGAACTCGTGGACGGCCTCGTCATCGTGGCAGGCTCGGTTGACCCCGAGCTGGAGCCGGAGTACTGGTGGGCTCGTCCGCTCGACTGGTGGATAATCCGATGGATGCTGCCGCCCGCTTTCAGGGTCAGCAATCAGGAGATTTTGCCGTTGAAAAAAGAACTGGAAGACATGCTGCCGTTTTGGGCCGACATCACCTGCCCCGTGACAGTGGTGCAGGGTACAAATGACAGCCTCGTGCCTGCTGGCAACGCCGATTTTGCAAAAAAAATGCTGCCCAATAGCCGCAGGCTGCGTATTGAAATGCTAGAGGGCGACGACCATTTCATCATGTGGACGAAAGAGAAATTCATTGCCGAAAAAATACTAGAAATGATTGCCTACACAGGCAAAGAAGACGAATGAATAGGACAAAAAAAATACTTGGATTTAACGATAAGTGGCTGGTAATCATTGGAATACCGGTGACGGCATTCATCACTACGGCCATGATGTTTGGTGACATTTTGGTGAGCGACCCCCGCTTTTTTTTCACTGCTTGCAACGGTGTTGGCTTTGTGTACACCATCGTCTTTTGGCTCGTTTTCCGGCAAGTGGTACTGTATTTTGCCGAGCGATACCCTCAACCAAAGGATTTTGCGAAGCGGATGTTCCTGCAATTCCTGGTCGTATTGGTGCTGTATGTTTTGATAAAAATTACGCTCGACCCAATGCTTCATGGTTATTTTGACAACAAAATAAAAAACGACCTTCAGCACGGCATAGCCATGACCATCGGCTCGCTTTTGGTGACGTTCCTCGTACTGGGCATCTACGTAACGGTCGGGTTTTACCACCAACTCCAAAAAACAATGGTGGAGAAAGAACGGCTATCCAAGGAAAACATGCAAAGCCAACTCGAAAGTCTCAAGAACCAGGTAAACCCTCATTTCTTGTTCAATAGCCTGAACACCCTGTCGTACCTCATCCCCGAAGACCCGGCCAAGGCCGAAAACTTCGTGCAAAAACTCTCAAAAGCATACCGCTACATCCTCGAAATCAGGGAGCGGGAACTGACCACACTGGCCGAGGAACTGGACTTCCTCGACTCCTACAACTGCCTACTCAAAGAGCGCTTCGGCGATAATCTCCGCATCAAAATCAACACAACAGCGGAAGCCAAGCGAATGCATATACTGCCGCTTTCGCTGCAAATGCTCTTTGAAAATGCCATCAAGCACAACATCGTGTCCATACAGCACCCGCTGCACATCGAGGTTTTTGTGGAAAAAGGCGACCGGCTGGTTGTAAAGAACAACCTCCAACCCAAGAATCAGGAACAGCCCTCCACGAAAATTGGGCTGGAAAACATCAAGAGCCGCTACCTGCTGCTCACGAAAAAAGACGTAGAGGTGATTCTCACACAACAACATTTCATCGTTGTGCTGCCGCTAGTGCCCGACTCCTCAAACTCCAGTTTGGCAATTTCAAACTAACCGTTTTCTATAAAATTTTGATTTTCAAACATTTATGAAAAATTTCTTGCTCTTTTTTTGCTTCGCAACTACCGCATTTAGCCCCATGCCAGAGGATGGTAGTGGCAAGCTGACTCTGCGCTTTGAGGGCATCGAAAAGGGAGGGGGGACGGTGCGACTGGCGATGTACAGTAGCAAAACGCAGTTCATGGTTGAAGAGAAAGCCGTTTTGTACAATTTCAAAGCAGACAAAAAGGGCACTGTGGAGGCCACAATTGAAAATCTGCCCGTCGGTAGCCATGCTTTTGCCGTTTTTTTGGACGAAAACAACAACATGAAGCTCGACAAAAATCTAGTGGGCGTCCCCACTGAGCCTTACGGATTTTCGAAAATACCGCCCTCTAAATGGCGACTGCCAAGTTGGGAAGAAGTGAAGTTCGATGTGGGGCAGTCCGAAAAATTATTGGTTGTGAAACTGAAACGCTGGGCACTGCTTTAAGCCATTCCAATGAAAACACTAATCATCGAAGACGAACAACCCGCCGCCAAGCGCTTGGCGAAACTGCTGGCCGAACACTGCCCAGAGTGCCAAATACTGGATATGATTGACAGCGTGGAAGGAGCCGTCAAATGGCTGCGCAACTTCCACGCCCCCGACCTCGTGTTCATGGACATTCAGCTGGCTGATGGCCTTAGTTTCGATATTTTCGCACAAACCACACTGACTTCACCAGTTATTTTCACCACTGCCTTCGACCATTATACCTTGCGAGCCTTCAAGGTCAACAGCGTTGACTACCTGCTCAAGCCAGTTGACCCCGAAGAACTGACTGCCGCACTGGAAAAATTTCGCAAAATCCATCGTCAGCCCGACACCTACGACCGCAGCGGCCTCGAGAAAATGCTGCAATCCATGCTTACCCAACGTGAATTTAAAGACAGGTTTCTTGTTAAGTCGGGTCAACACTTCGTTCACGTCCCTGTTTCTGAAATTGCCTACTTTTTCTCGGAGGATGGCATAGCCTTTGTTCAATGCCTCGACGGAAGAAAACACATCATTGAATATACCTTGGACCAACTGGAGGGCATCTTGGATCCTAAAATCTTCTTCCGAATCAATCGGCAAGCAATCGTAAAACCTGAAGCTATCCGCCGAATTTCCGCTTGGTTCAATAGCCGCCTGAAGTTAGAGCTCACTCCTGCCCACGAGACAAACAACGTAGTTAGCCGGGAGCGAGTGCAGGATTTCAAACGGTGGATGGGCCAGTGACTTAACAAAAAGGTAACTGCCTGATTACTGCACATTCAATCATGGCACTTTTCTTTGCAAACAGATTAACACACTATTTGGAACCTGAATAAATCAGGGCCTCTCAAGTAAAAAATCAAACTACACTCAACCAATCCGTATTTCGAAACATTTACATATTATAAACTTTTTTGCAGCTCTGCAGCATTGAAGGACATTTGAGCAAGCATTTGAAGGAGAACTAATATTATACATCACGTAAATCCACACCAATATGAAAAAGAATCCCCAGCTATACATGAGTGATGAAGCCATTGCTTTCGTGTTGTTTTTAATCTGCTGTGTCATTTCCTTCTTCCGCCACCCTGCGGTCGCAGACATCACATTCACGCTGGCCAATTAAAAGCATACATCGTCAATTTTTTTATTCACTATTCCTCCCTTTTTAAATTACACTAAAAAGGGTATCCCCTCCCTTTGTAGTGGTCGCTACATTTGCACAATACTTATAGTTATTTGGCAAAAGCCGAATTGACATCGTTCCTCTACCACCTCCTCCATCATTCATTGGCCTTGACAGCAAATACAGTTACAACTGTGGCCATTGTGATGATGTCCAACGTCAGCTATCAAATTATCAGAAGGATAAATACCGGCTACGCCAGCCGCACCGGTAATGATTAAAGAGCAGTTTTTGGGATGGCCTCTCTCAGCATAGTTCTGAGGGGGGCTCCTTTCTTTTTAGGCTCAACTTCCAGTCAAATCAGGTTAAAAACGCCAGTGGCTGTTAAAAAATGGTGAATACGTTATTGCCTGCCACCCACCCACCGTATCATTACCGATAGCTTTCATTTTCACCTTCAAATCAAGTTTTATGAAAAAGCACCTCTTAGCGCTCGCTTGCTTGGCACTTGCCTCAAGCATCTTTTTACCTACCACATCATCAGCACAAGTAGCCAATGACCACCAACATGAAATCGGACTTAGCTTTTACGGGGTTGATTTCAATGGCTTCAATCCTTTTTCGGTTATTTACAAAAAGAAGATTGCAGACAGCAAATTCCGCAGGATTAGTGGCACGTTCGGCGGCTTCAACTTTCAAAACTCCAACAGACTTTTATTCTTTAGCTTCAATGCTGGAGTATCGGTGGGTATCGAAAAGCGAAAACTACTGGGCAGAAAGGCTACCTTTTACAGAGGACCACAGTTTTCAGTAGGAACTAGTTTTTCAAAGGTCGAGGGCTTCGAATCCACTTGGGGTATTTTCCCACGGATAGGGTACATACTTGGCTTGCAGCACGACTTCAATGATTACTGGGCCATCAACCTAGAAGTCGTGCCTAGCGGACAGTTGTCATTGAATAGGTTCTCAGGCCAAGACGTTGAGTTTTCATCAAGTGGCAGCTTTTCCAGCAACGCCGCCCTGAGCATCATGTACAAATTCTAACCTTCATGCAGCAGTGCGCCTTTCATCGGCCTTTCCTGATAGTGGCATTTGCTTTCGGGCTGCTCTATGCACTGCTCGTACCACCCTTCCAGTCGCCCGACGAAACGGCCCACTTCTACCGCACTGCCCACTTGGCAAGCGGCCACCTCATGGCCACAAAGACCCCAGACATGCGGCTGGGCGGCCACCTACCCAATAGCCTGCCGCAATTCTACCAGTCATTTGCCAACCTGCGATACGACTATGCCGCAAGAACCAACCTAGCCACTTTCCAAACCGCATGGCAACTGCCACTAAACCCAGAGGAGACGGACTTCGTTGACTTTCCGAATGTGGGCTACTACGCTCCTTTTCCCTATCTTTTTCAAGCCGCTGTGTTAAGGGCATTCATAGCCTTCGACTGCCGACCGATGCTGCTTTTTTATGCTGGACGATTGGCCACGCTGGCCGTTTGGCTGGCACTGATAGTGGCCGCACTGCGACTAATGCCGTTTGCCAGTGACAGTTTGGCTTGGCTGGCACTGTTGCCGTCAAGTTTGTTCCTGCATGCCTCCCTCACGGGCGATACCGTCACCAATGGGCTTTGTTTTTGGCTATTGGCGGCAATGCTCTCACTGACTTTCGGAGAGAAAAACTTTGCGGATTCGCCCCGTTGGCTCAAAGTTGGCATTTTCATCAGCTCCGCAATGATTGTTTTGAGCAAGCCCGTCTACTTCCCGTTGGTGCTGCTGGCGTGGTTTATTCCAAAAAGCAAATTCAGCAACAGCAAAGGCTATCTTGCCTTCGCTGGCGGGCTTTGCCTCTTCAACCTCGCCTTGCTGGGCTGGTGGTACCATTACGCTGGCGGGCTGTTCATCCCCTACGGCGAGTACCATCCGCAGTTCCGGGAAGGGGTGCAACTGAACGAAGGCGTACAGCCACACGAGCAGCTAGCCCAGGTGCTTTCGCATCCTTTTTTGTTTTTGAAGAATGTATTGCTGAGTTATTCCGAGAGCGCTCCAGCCACGCTGGCGCACTATTTTGGCAAATTCGGCTGGGAGAAAAACTACCTGCCCGGCTGGATAATTGGTCTGCTTGCGCTGACGACGTCGTGGGTTTGGCTGACCAACGACAGGATGGAAAAACTGCAACCAAAGCACCGAATTGGACTTGTGGCAATCGCTTTGGCCATGATGCTTGCCTTGGCCCTTGTGCTCTACATGCAATGGATGCCCTTTGGTGCCGACCGAGTGCTTGCACTCAGTGGGCGGTATTTTTTTCCGATATTTCCGTTGCTGTTCCTGTCGGTAGGCGGCCTTTTTGCGAGGCTGCAAAACAGTTGGGTAGATTTGTTTTGCAAAATATCGTTGCTCTTCGCCCTGGTTTGCGGTGCATGGGTGGCAGCAGCGCGGTATTATTTTTTGTAAAATGGGCTACTTCACACCCGCTCCAACACCCTGAAATTATATCCAAACTCATTTTTATCATCGGCAGGATGGGCCTCGCAGCTGATTTCCTGCCATTCCGCTTCATCCATTTTCGGAAAATGCACGCTACCCTCCGGCTCCACATCTACCTCGGTGAGATAAATGCGGTCGAGGTAAGGCCAGCTTTGGCGGTAAATTTCACCACCACCGATGATGAAAGCTTCCGTCTCGCCGTTGGCATCGGCCAACGTCAGCGCTTCTTCGAGGGAGTGAACCACCGTGCAGCCCGTCGCCACAAAAAAAAGATCACGGGTGATGACCACATTGGTGCGGTTGGGCAGCGGTCTGCCAATTGATTCGAACGACTTGCGCCCCATAATGACATGGTGGCCGGTAGTTACCTTTTTGAAATACTTCAGGTCGGCAGGCAAATACCAAGGAATTTGGTTCTGGTGACCAATCACGAGGTTGCGGGCAGTAGCTACAATGGCGGATACTATCACGGCTTTCAAAAATTATTGGTTTTCGGTTGTTTCCACTTCTTCCTCAGGTGCATCAACGGGCGTGTTGTCCACTTGCAGCGAGTCGGGAATACCGGACGGCCGCACGAATACCCGTTTGGGCTTTGGCTCCATCAAGTTGGCTTCCATCATTTCTTGCTCCCTCCGCTTCCTGACTTCGCTGGTGCTGCCCCTCAGGTATTTTTCCATGATAAGTGTAGCAATCGGTGCGGCATATTTGCCGCCGCCGCCTGCATTTTCCACATAAACGGCGATGGCAATTTTCGGCTTTTCCACTGGTCCGAAGCCAATAAACGTCGAGTGGTCTTCGCCGTGTGGGTTTTGTACCGTGCCCGTTTTACCAGCCACGGGCAAGTCTGGTATCTTCGAGGAGCCTGCCGTACCGTGCGCAATCACTGCCGCCATGCCATCCACTACTGAAGGAAAATAGTAGGAGCGGATGGGCAGTCTGATTTTCTTTCGATATGGCTCACGGGGCGGCAATATGTTTTCACCTTGCTTGAATGCTTTGACAAAGTGAGGGATAACATAAAACCCTCGATTGGCAATGATGGCAGCCACGTTGGCCATCTGGATGGTGGTCAGTTCAATCTCTCCCTGCCCAATGCCGACCGAAACGATGGTAGGCGAGCGCCATCCACCTTTTGCCTTGGGATACATCTTGTCGTAGTATTTCGAGTCGGGTACTCGACCAGTTTTTTCGCCGGGGAAGTCCACGCCAAGTTTTTCGCCCAAGCCGAACTTGTGCAGGTAATAGGCCATGGTGTCGAGGCCCTGCCCGGAATTGTAGTAGCCATAGTGGTCAACAATCAACTTGAAGGTGCGGAAAAAATAGGAGTTGCACGACCATTGGAGGGCTATGCCGATGTTGGAGGGGTGTGCGTGTCCACGGCATTTTCGCACATCACGACCACCGTTCACGTAGTAGCCGCCGCATGGCCAGCCAGTTTCGGAAGTGATGGCACCCATTTGCATCCCAATCAGGCCAACGGTAGCTTTAAAAGTAGAGCCAGGCGGGTACGAAGCCATGATGGCCCGGTTGAACAGCGGCTTGTGCTTGTCGTTTTGCAGCGCCATGAACGCCTGCCCCCGGTTTTGGTCAATGACCATGAGGTTGGGGTTGTAAGTAGGTGAGCTGAGGAAGGCCAGTATTTCCCCCGTCTCCGGTTCGATGGCTACGACTGCGCCTTTTTTGTTTACCATGAGGGACTCGGCGTAGGCTTGCAGCTCTATGTCTATGGTGGAAATGAGGTCAAAACCAGATTCCGGCAAGGTGTCCCGTTTGCCATTTTGGAAGCTGCCGACATCTCGACCCAGGTTGTCCTTCAACACGAATTTGGAGCCCTTGACGCCCTTCAGCTCTTTTTCGTAGGCCAATTCCAAGCCGCTTGCACCGATGTAATCACCCATCACATAAGCACCATTCGACTTTTCGATGTCCTTGTCCGTCACCTCCGTGATGTAGCCGAGCATGTGGGCGGCATGGTTCACGGGGTAGCTGCGGATGTTGCGCACCTGTGCAAAGAAACCGGGGAACTCGTACATGCTCTCCTGGAAAAGAGCGAAAGCAGCAGGCGAAAGTTTATCCAGAAAAATAAATGGCTTTAGCTTGCTGAAGCGCTTGTCTCGCTTAAAATCCTTGTTGAGTCGTCGTTTGAAATCTTCCTTGTCAATGCCCAACAACTGGCAAAACTTCATAGTATCCATGTCCGGGTGCACTTGGTTGTAAACCACCATGAGGTCATAAACGGGTGCATTGTTGATGAGCAGCTTGCCGTTGCGGTCGTAAATGAGGCCACGGGCAGGGTACTGCGTCACCTTGCTCATGGCCACGGCATCGGCCCGGCCTCGGAAGGAGCTGTCGAGCACCTGCAACTGGAAGGCCCGGCCTACCAATAGCAATCCTGCCACTATGAACAGCGTCAGGAAAACGTATTGCCGCTCTTTATACTGTTCTTCCATTTCTTGAGAAGATGATACTACGAGAAAAATGACAAGGGCGTCACTTGTCCATTCCTACTCCAGCGGATTTAGCAGGAGCTGGAATATCATGACAAAAACCATAGACGCCAAAAAGCTCACAATTGTTTTTATCAAAATATCAGCGATGTACACAAACGTGAATGCCTCCACGGAGAAGTAGAAAAATATGTGCGCAAACATCAAAATGGCCGCATACTGCACAAACCAGCCAAGCCCCATGCGGGCGATGGTGGGACTGTACGTCATGTTGTACCCCCCTCTTGGCTCAAATACCCTCAATAAAAACGAACGGATAAACCCCGTAAAAACGGCAGCACTGGCATGAACGCCCAAGGTATCGTAAAGGAAGTCAACCGACAAGCCGAGCACAAAGGCAAGAAAAATCACCAGCGTCTTTGGGGTACGCAGGGGCAGCAGCAGGATGAACACCGGGAAAACGATGATGTGCAGGTAGGGAAAACTCTCCCAGCCCACCCCGATGTTCTTGAACACAAGACCCTGCAACAGCAGTAGCCCCACAAACCGCAAAACATTGACAACGATAACGTTATTCATCTTCTGAAATCACAGATTGCTCCAGTTGCTCTCTTTCCTCTTTGAATATATTACGCACAATGTACGCATGTTGCAGGTTACTGAGGTTCGTAAATGACCTTACCTCAATGGTGAAAAAATTGCTTCCGGGATCCATCCACATCTTGTCAACTACGCCAAGTGCAATCCCCGGCGGGAACATCGTGGAATAGCCGCTAGTCTCGATGGTGTCACCTTTGGTCACTGGAGCGTCCTTGGGTATATTGTCCAAATTGAAAATATGGATGTTGTCGCTCTTCCAAGTCATCGGACCGAAGTAGTGCTTGTGCCGTACCCTGGCGTTCACAATCACTTGTCGGTGCAGCACCGACATGGCCACCGAGTAATTAGGCGAAACTTTGCGCACGATGCCCACCACGCCATCTTCCGTGACCAAGCCACTGTGTGGCCTTACGCCATCTTTGCTACCCTTGTTTAGCGTGATGTAATTATGGTTTTGGTTGATTGAATTTCTGATGACCTCCGCTTCGAGGAAGGTGTAGATGGGCCTCAGCGTATCAGCCCAAGCGGTGTCCAGCGGGTTCTGCACATTGACGCCCATACTGGCGAGGCGATCGAGCAACCTGGAGTTTTCCTTGGCCAAGCGCTTGTTTTCATCATAAAGTTGGAAATAACGGTTTGCCGTTGTGGATTTTTGCTGTAGGTAGCCCGTGAAGTTGTTGACCGTGTTTGTGTAGATTTTTTCCTGATCGCTGTTGTACCTCACCACCAACGAAAAACAGATGGCTTCCAGCAGTATAAACAAGAGGAAGCCGCTCAATTTTATTAAAAGCTGGACGAGGTTGAACATATCAGTTGGCAGTTAGACAGTTGGCAGTGGGCAGTCAGTATCGTGGTAAACAGCCCTTGACTGCCCACTGCCAACTGACAAACTGCCAACTGGTTTGCTACACGCTTTTTCTATCAATCAGGAAGGAAAAACGATCGGTGTTCTTCAGTGCGATACCCGTGCCACGCACTACCGCCCTGAGCGGGTCTTCGGCAATGTGAACAGGCAGTTTGGTCTTGGCACTGAGGCGCTTGTCGAGGCCACGCAAGAGTGCGCCGCCCCCCGTCAGGTAGAGGCCCGTCTTGTAAATGTCGGCGGCAAGCTCTGGCGGCGTTGACTCCAACGCCTTCATCACTGCCTCCTCTACCTTGCCGATAGACTTGTCAATGGCTTGCGACACCTCGTGATACGAAATGGTGATCTGTTTCGGAATGCCCGTCATCAAGTCACGTCCGTTCACGGCATAATCTGGCGGTGGGTTGTCAAGCTCGTGGAGCGCAGAGCCGACGTTGATTTTTATCTGTTCGGCGGTGCGCTCCCCGATGAGGATGTTGTGCGCCCGCTTCATGTAGTCCATGATGTCGGCGGTGAATTCGTCACCAGCCGTGCGGATGGATTGGTCACAGACGATGCCTGACAGTGCAATTACTGCAATCTCCGTCGTGCCACCCCCGATGTCAATGATGACGTTGCCGATTGGCTCCTCCACCTCCAAGCCGATACCGAGCGCAGCAGCCATTGGTTCGTGTATCAGGTAAGTTTCTTTGGAATCTACGTGGTCGGCGGAGTCGAAAACAGCCCTTTTCTCCACCTCGGTGATACCGGATGGAATGCAAATAACCATTTTCAAGTGGGAAAAAAATCGGCGGCGGTTGCCTATCATGTTGATGAGGCCCTCAATCATATTTTCCGCAGCCTGGAAGTCGGCGATAACGCCATCCCTCAATGGGCGCACGGTTTTTATGTTCTCGTGGGTTTTCTCGTGCATCTGCATGGCCTTGCTGCCCACTGCGATGGTCTCCCCGGTACGCCTGTCGATGGCCACAATGGACGGTTCGTCTACCACTACTTTCCCATCGCTCATGATGAGCGTGTTGGCCGTTCCAAGGTCTATGGCTAATTCTTGTGTGAAAAAACTGAAGAGTTTCATTAATAGCGTTTACCTCTGTTTTGTTAAAATCGTAGCAATGCTGCCCGTGAAGCTATTGGGCCTTGGTCTTGATATTCATGGAAAGTGGTGTTTGTTCGCAATCCAGTTTTTAATCAAAACATTCGTAAAAACCTGCGCTTCGCAATGACGGCACAAAAGAAAAGAAAAATCAAGAATTATCGTAAGAATCAAGAAAACTAATTGATTTTCGGCAAAAAACCTGACTGCTCCAACCTTCTGTCCACACCTTGGAGCCGAACACCTAAACTATCACCTCCCACATATCCTTTCTGCTAAAATACTTTCTGGCCAGCTCCCTGACTTCCGTGGCCGTGATGTTCTTGATGTCGGTGGCCAACTCCTCGAAGGCCCGCAGCTCCAGCCCTTCGCTTATGAAGGTCTTCACTACCTCTGCAATGTTGAAAGGGCCGTCAAGGTTCGTTAAAAGGGTGCCAAGCAGGTAATTTTTCACCATTTCCATCTCGTCGTCGTCCACGAGGTCTTGTTGCAGCTTTTCCATTTCCACATAAATCTCTTGGGTGGTCTTCTCCACAAACTCATTGCCCACCTCCGTGCCCACATAAAAATAGCCACCATAAAGCATGGCCTCATGCGAGCTGTAGATGTTGTAGGTGTAACCTTTTTCCTCCCGGATATTGGTCATCAGGCGCGAGCCGAAGTAGCCGCCGAGAATGGTGTTCAGCACGTACATCCCGTTGTAGTCAGGGTGCAGGCGGTTGAAGAGGTGGCAGCCGATGCGCACCGACTTTTGCACGGTGTCCGGCATGGGCTCGTGCAGTTTTTGGGGCAAATGGTTGACTGCCAATGGCCCAACTTGTTTGCGCTCACCCTTTGGAATGGCCTGCCCAAGTTGCTCGTCGAGCAAGCGCCGCACAGTTTCGTTGGTGCGGCCACTCAAGAAAACCATGCAGTTGCCGCTGGTGTAGTTTTCCTTGAAGTGCGTCACCAAATCTTCCCTCGTGATGGCCTCGTAGGTCTCCGGATAGCTATTGTAACCATAGGGATGGTGCTCGCCGTAGAGCAGTTCGGTGAACTTTCGGTAAGCCACAAAGTCGTTTTTGGCAAGGTCCACTTGCAGTCGCTGCTTGTTGCGCACGACGAACGAGTCTAGCTCTTCCTGCGGAAACATTGGTTCGGATAGCATCTCCGTCACCAATGGCAGCAGCTTGTCGAAGTGCTTGGTGAGCGTGTGGAGCTGCACCCCGGCCATGTCCATGCTGATGGGCATGGAGAGCGTACCGCCATAATAGTCAATCACCTCCGCCAGCTCGGCGCTGGTGCGCTGCCTCGTGCCTTCCCGCATCAGTGCAGCGGCACAGCGGGAGGCGAGTTTCTTGCGCTCGTAGGGTCGCCCGGCGAAGAACACGAGTTCCAGCTTCAGGATGTCCTGCGTGCCGAGGTTGGTTTCATAGACCGGAATCCCGTTGGATAGGTACCAGATGTCGGGGGGAGGCACCACGAGGTTTTTCACCTCCTTGATTTTGGGCATTTTCTTTCTGTTGGGCATGTATTTTATGCTGAAGGCTGAAGATGTTATTCTCTCGCAGATTGCGCTGATTCACGCAGTCATTTCTCTGCGTGCTTTATTTTTTGAAAAAATTAGCGGGGGGCAAAGTTAGACAAAATACTCCCCCGCCCACGCAATCTTTCCTGCCAGCGGCCTAGACTCCTCATTCCGCTCCAGCACCTCTTTTGCGTATCGATGTAGCCCTTCCATTGGATGCTGCCCAGCTAAAAGCGATTGTACAAGCGCATCGGATTCTTTTAGCTCCTGTACTTCCTCTTTCGTTGGAATGGAGGTCAGCCCGGCCAATTGCCCCAAGTTGTTGGCGCTGAACACATGGCTTTCGAGGATGCTCTTCGGCAAATTGTCGAAGCCGATGCAGGGCTGTTCTATCGCTTGCGCAATGGTGTAGATGGCACTGCCGCTCGCCCGCACGTAGTACGCCCTGCCGAGGCGGCCCATCAGGTCGAGCTTGTCGGGCACGATGCGGCCCTTTTCGTCCAGCACCTCCTCCCGGACGTGCATCCGCAGCATTTCGCAGATGATGAGGTGCCCCGCTCCGCCCTGGTCGCCGAGGGTGATGATGTCCGTCACCTTGCATTCCATGTTGATGGGTGACTCCCCGACCCGGAATGGCCGCACGAGGTCGGAGGGCACGGGTGTCAGGCCGCTTTTTTCGAACTCGTTCACGCCCTTTTCGAACTGGGCACTGGCCACTGCCATCTGCCGCACGATAGGGAAGTTCACAGCATTTATGACCACTTCCGGCACCTCCCGCACATTGGCGAGGGTATCCTTCACGGTGTTGTTCGTGGCCCGTCGGTTGGAGGAGAACACGAAAATCGGCGGGTTCGAGCTGAAGGCGTTGAAGAAGCTGTAGGGCGCAAGGTTCGGGTTGCCGTCCTTGTCCACCGTGCTCACGAAGGCGATGGGCC
>CAYTZS010000011.1:17893-52607 GCA_964442355.1 uncultured Saprospiraceae bacterium
TGGCGCTCAGTCGGGCCGATGGCACCGACGATGAACTGGTGGAAGTCGTGGCGGGGGACGCTTCCGGGGTCGATGATGCGGTATGTTTTATCTGCTGTTTGTTCGTTCACGGCTGTACAGTATTTGATACGGAAACCCTAATGGTTACAATAAGTTTTAAGCATTGCCAAAAGTCATTTCAAACAGATTTATTGGGCTGGAAACACATAAATCCAACTTCAAAGTACATTTTCAATGCGCCTCCAGCCAGTTCTTCCCCACGCCCATCTCCACCAGAATCGGCACTTTCAGGTTCGGTATTGCAGTGGTCATTAGCTCATGGATGATGGGCTTCACCGTTTCGATTTCGCCCATTGGCACATCGAACACGAGTTCGTCATGCACCTGCAAAATCATCTTTGTGTCCAGTTTTTTATCCAACAAAGCTTTGTGGATATTAATCATTGCCACCTTGATGAGGTCGGCGGCGGTGCCTTGTATCGGCGTGTTGATGGCCACCCGCTCGGCGTTGCTGCGGGCGAGGGAGTTGCGGCTGTCAATGTCCCGCAGGTAGCGGCGGCGACCGAGCAGGGTCTTCACGTAGCCGTGCTCACGGGCGCTTTCCACGGTGTCGTCCATGTAGCGTTTCAGGCCGTTGTACTGCTGGAAATAAGTGTCAATCAGTTCCTTCGCCTCGCCCCGTTTGATGCCGAGCTGCTGCGATACGTTCGTGGCGCCAGCACCATAAATAATGGAGAAATTCACGGTCTTGGCGTTGCGCCGCATGTCGCTCGTCACCTCCTCGTAGGGCACGCCATAGACCCTCGCCGCCGTGGCCCGGTGGATGTCCTGGTTCAAACGGAAGGCTTCAATCATGGCCTCGTCGCCACTGATTTCGGCGATGATTCGCAGCTCGATTTGCGAGTAGTCGGCGCTGAGCAGCAGGTGGTCGGCGTCCCGTGGAATGAAGGCTTCCCGCACCTTCCGACCCTCCGGCGTTTTGATGGGGATGTTCTGGAGGTTGGGGTTATTGGAAGCCAGGCGGCCTGTGGCGGCCAGCGCCTGGTTGAACGAGGTATGCACCCGGCCCGTGCGGGGGTGAACCTGCAAGGGCAGCGCATCCACGTAGGTGGATTTCAATTTGGACAGCCCCCGGTGCTTCAAAATCTCGGCCACGAAGGGGTGCTCCACCGCCATTTCCGTCAGGATGGCCTCGTCGGTGGAGTAGGCGCCGGTCTTGGTTTTTGCCCAGCGGTAGGGCATTTTCATCCGGTCAAAAAGTATCTCGCCAATCTGCTTGGGCGAGGCGATATTGAACTGGAGGCCCGCTAATTTGTAGATTTCCTGCTCCAAATCGGCGATGCTTTTTTCCAATTCCTTCGAGTAGGCCCGCAGCACATCGCCGTCAATGCGGATGCCCTCGTACTCCATGTCCACGATGACCTTGATGAGCGGGCGCTCCATCGTGTCGTAGAGGTTTTGCAGGCCCTCCTCTTCCGCCAATTTTGGGCGGAAATAATGCCCCAATTGCAGCGTCACGTCGGCATCCTCGGCGGCATACTCGGCCACCCGCTCCACCCGGATGTCCCGCATGCTGAGTTGCTTAGCCCCTTTTCCAATCAACGATTCGATGGGGATGGGCGAATATTTTAGGTAGGTTTCGGCGAGGTAGTCCATGCCGTGGCGCAGTTCTGGCTCCAGCAGGTAGTGCGCAATCATCGTGTCGAACCAGTAGCCCCGCACCTCCACACCGTAGTTTTTGAACACCACGGCGTCGTATTTGATGTTCTGCCCGACCTTTTCAATCGCCTCATTTTCAAGCACTTGCCGGAACTCCTCGACAATGGCCTGTGCTCCTTCCCTATCGGCAGGCACAGGTACATACCATGCCTCGTGCGGCGTCACGGCGAAGGACATACCCACCAGTTCGGCCAGCATCTGGTCAACGCTCGTGGTCTCCGTATCGAACGAGATGCTATTTGCTTTAGATAAAACAGCGACGAGCTCCGCCCGCTTCTCCGGGGTATCGGCGAGGTGGTAGGTGTGCGGGGTGTTCTCGGCGTTCTTGTCGGCCATCGAATGCGAGGGGATGGGAGGGGCAGCAGACTGCCGTTGGCTGTTGGCTGTTGGTTGTTGGCCCTCTGAGTCTCCGAACAGGCTGCCTTGCGATCCAGCAGTGGGTTTACTAGTGGGCTTGGGAGCAGAGTTCGGCGTGCCGTCACCACCTAGAATCTGTGCGCCTAAAGTCCTGAATTCCAGTTCTTTGAACAATGCCGCCAGTTCTTCACGGTCAAAGGGGTCGAGGTTGTAGTCCTCTTCTTTGAACTCAATCGGCGCTTCGATGTCAATGCGGGCGAGCTTTTTCGAGAGCCTTGCCTGCTCCGCAAACTCCTTGAGCTTCTCCTGGTTTTTGCCCTTCACCTTGTCCACGTTTTCGAGCAGGTTTTCCACCGAACCGAATTCCTTGAGCAGGGTTGCCGCTGTTTTCGGGCCGATGCCGGGCACACCGGGGATATTGTCCACGGCATCGCCTTGCAGGCCGAGGATGTCCACCACTTGGTCCACGTTTTCGATGTCCCAGTTGGCGCAGACCTCTTTTTCGCCCCAAATCTCCACCTCGCCGCCTGCCTTGCCTGGCTTGTACATGAAGATATTCGGGCTGACGAGCTGGCCGTAGTCTTTGTCCGGTGTCACCATATATACCTGATAACCAGCTTTTTCTGCTTTTTTCGCAATCGTGCCGATGACGTCGTCCGCCTCGTAGCGCTCCAGCGTGAGGATGGGGATTTTCCAAGCCTTCAGGATTTTCATAATCCACGGCAGACCAAAGGTGATGCCCTCCGGCTGGGCGTCCCGGTTGGCTTTGTATTCAGGAAACCAATCATCGCGGAAAGTACCGCCGGGCAGGTCGAAGCTCACGGCGAGGTGCGTCGGCTTCTGGTTGTTGATGAGGTCAGTGAGGGTACGCACGAAGCCCGTGATGGCGCTCGTGTCCCAGCCCTTGGAATTGATGAGCGGTCGGGTGATGAAGGCGTAGTGCGCCCGGTACACAAGGGCGTGGCCGTCGAGGAGGAAAAGGCGTTTGTCGTTGTTTGTCATGGCGGGTGATGGTTCGATTTAGGGCGGGAAGATAGGGTATTTAACAGAAATGAAAAGCTCACTCCCCAAACCGGAACCCATCCAAATACATCTGCTGCAAATTAAAATGCGGGTACTCGCTCGCTCCATAAATGACCATGATGCCGAGTGCCTGCTGGTTCACCCAACCCTTCACGGCGTATTGGACGCCCGCCGCATCTTCCCAATAATCAATCACGCCACGGGCATCTGGAGCACTTTCGAGAGTATGGCCCTTGCCAACACCAGCCGAGGCTGTGATGCCGAAATTACTTTGCAAAAATTCCATGTAGCTGATGAGTAGTGCTTCCATCTCCTCGGGCGAAGAGTCCGTGAAAGGCTCCCCGAACTTCACGGCAATGCAACCAAACAGAAAGCCATCCACCTCTACTTCTGAGGTGTAAACATCGGCGCCATCCTCTGATTTCGACAGCTCAAAATCAGGCATTCCCGCCGGGAAATAGGCCGCACAACCAGACTGGCCGATGGCCATCTTCGACAAGCGAGGCACTTTGGCAGTGGATGTTGTTTGTGCGGTAAGCAAGATGGGCAGTAGCAGTAAGGATAGCCAGGTTGCGATGCGTTTCATGTTGATGATTATTTTGATGCAAAACAGAGGGAAATCCATGCCACAAATCCATACCTACAAATCCCCCAACTGCGGCCTGATCACGATTTCCTCCACCACGGCGGCGGGGCTCATTTGCCAAGCGCTCCACACGGCGATGGCGATGTCGCTGGCCAGCATCAGACGGCTTTCAGGCAGCGTGGCACCCGCCCAACTGTTCGACCAAGTAGCACCGGGCATAATCGAAGTGACCTTAATTCCCTTGGTTTTCAGCTCCTCCCGCAGCACCTTGGAGAAGCCCAGCAGCGCAAACTTGGAAATGGTGTAGGAACCGCCACCGGGGTAGGCTATCAGGCTGGCGATGCTGCACATGTTGAAGATGTGCCCACTACCCTTGCCGAGCATCGTAGGCAACATGGCACGGGTGAAGTGGTAGGCACTGTAAAGGTTCGTCTCGATTTGCATTTCGAGCTGACCGTCCGGTTCGTCAATGATTTCCCCGGAAAGATAAACGCCCGCATTGTTCACGAGACAGTCCACTTCGCCCCAGTGTTGTTTCACAAAATCGGCGAAGGCCAGCACTTCGGCTTTTTGGCGCATGTCGGCAGTTTTGGTTAAAACCGCTACGCCGTATTTTCCCTCCAACTCCTTTTTGAAAGCCGCCAAATCGGCTTCGGAACGGGCGCAAACCGCCACATCGAATCCCTCGGATGCAAACTTCTCTGCGATGGCCCTACCGATGCCCTTGGTGGCACCTGTGATGATGATTTTCATGGTGATGTTTAGAAGGTTTAAAGGGGTTTAGGAGGTTTAGCGGGGCAAAATTAAACTTTCTAAACCCCTCTAAACCTGCTAAACCTTTCCGAACGCCCACACCAAAAACTCCGGCAGCACTTGCCCCCAAGTGCTGGGGTGGTGGATACCGTCCTTGACCTCCCGGTATTGCAGGTCGTGCTTGTGATGGTAGCCCTTTTCCTTCAGGAGTTCCATCAGGTCGAGGGTATCGTCAATGGCATCAATTACGCCGTTTTGGTTGCGGTCGTCGGTCTCGTCCATGGTACCGGTTTGGAACCAAAACTTGAGGCCGGGCCGGTGCTGACCCATGTCCACGAGTTCGTGCATGATGCGTCCGCCATCGGGGTCGTCTTCGCAGAAGTCGCAGTGCCGCCACCAAAAGGAGCCAGAAAAAACGCCCGCCTTGCCGAAAAGTTGGTGGTTGTTCCAAACAATATCCATCGCAGAAAGGCCGCCCAATGAGAAGCCAGCAAAAGCTGTGTGCTGGGGTGCTTTCAAGATGGGGTAGGTCTTTTTGACGTGTGGGTACAGCTCATGCACGATGAATTTAGTGTACAAATGCGCCTTGCTGCCCCGGTTGCGGTAGTCGGGACGGTTGGCCGTGCCATACTCTTGCAGCCGCTCCCCAGCATGGATGGCCACCACGATGAGCGACGGGATGCGTTCTCCGTTGTAAAGGCGGTTCAATGTGTCAGCGAGATGAACCGCTTCCATGTCTTGCCCGTCATTGAAGAAAAGGACAGGAAATCGCCCGGAGCCGCTGGCATCGTAGTCGGGCGGCAGGTAGATGTCAATACTGAATCGAGTGCTGAGGTACTCCGATCGGAAATTACGCAACCGGTGAAGGTGCAGCGAGTGCCGTTGCTCTTTGTGAAAATCAAAACGATGATGGCTCAAAGCCGGTATGTCGAACTGCCCCATTCCTTGTTTTTGCTATTGAAAGTCAGTGGGTTGTTAGCTTGCTGTCAGGATTTCGACTTAGCTTTGCCGACCACTCAAACACGCCCAATTTTCATGAAAACAACCCGACAAAGCAAATCCATTCAAGGCAAAATTAGCGAAATCATTTTTTGATTAATTTCAAAATCACACCCATAATATTTTACTTAATCTAAAAACTCTTACAAATGAAGAAGATAGGCATCCTTTTCGGCAAGGAGAGAACATTTCCCCAAGCGTTCGTGGAGCGAGTAAATTCCAAGCATGTGAAGGGTATCACGGCAGAGTTCGTGAAAGTGGAAGAACTGATGCAAAACCAGCCCAGCGGCTATGCCGTCATCATTGACCGCATTTCGCAGGACGTACCTTTCTACCGGGCTTACCTGAAAAACGCCGCCGCCACTGGCACGGCCGTCATCAACAACCCATTCTGGTGGAGCGCCGACGAGAAGTTTTTCAACAACGTGTTGGCCGAGCAAGTGGGCGTTCCCGTGCCGAAAACGGTACTCCTTCCCAGCAAAGACCATCCAGACGACACCTCTTCGGAGAGCTTCAGCAACCTCAAATTCCCGATGGAATGGGAGGCGATGCTCGAATACCTCGGCGGTTTTCCAGCCTTCATGAAACCCCACGCTGGCGGCGGCTGGAAGAGCGTCTATCCCGTTGACAACTGGGCCGAAGTGTTTAAAGCCTACCACGAGACGGGCCAGTTGGTCATGATGTTCCAAAAAGCGGTGAAGTTCGACAGCTATTTCCGTTGCTACTGCATCGGTCGCAAGCACGTGCGCATCATGGACTACGAGCCACGCAACCCGCACCACCTGCGTTACGTCGCCGACCACGGTGCGTCCAAAGAACTGCTGGCGACGATTGAAGACTATGTGCTGCGCCTTTGCAACGGCCTCGGCTACGACTTCAACACCGTGGAGTTTGGCGTGGAGAATGGCATCCCGGTTGCCATTGACTTCTGCAACCCTGCTCCCGATGCCGACGTGAACTCGGTGGGCAAAGAGAACTTCGAGTGGGTGGTGGAGACCATGGCCAACTATGCCATCGAACGGGCACAAGCACACGAGGAAGGCAAGCACAATCTTACTTGGGGCACTTTCGTTCAGCAAGCGGTAATGGGCAACCACCTCACGCCACCAAGCGCCCCGGTCAAGGCTGCGGCCAAGAAGAAGAAATAATGGTTTGATTGTTGAAATTGCTGAATTGCTATTGCCATATTTTTGAATCGTTCTTGGATTCAACTGATGTCAAAACAGCAATTCGGCAATGCAACAATCAATAATTCCGATAAATGAATAACAAGCTGAAACTAGCAATTCTGGACATGTACGAGGGTACCCGCAACCTCGGCATGGATAATATAAAGGACATCGTGCGGATGTTTCAAGCTGACCTCGACTTCGAGGTGTTCGACGTGCGCAGCGCCGTGAAAGTTCCCGACCTGAGCCACGACATCTACATTTTCTCTGGTGGCCCCGGCAACCCGCTAGTTGGCGATGAGAGCTGGTTGAAGCCTTTCCACGACCTGATTGACGACCTCTGGCAATACAACCGCAATGAAGAAGATGGGGCAAAAAAGTATGTGTTTTTCATTTGCCACTCGTTCCAGATGGCCTGCCACCACTTTGGCCTTGGCGAAATCAACCGCCGAAGGAAAAAGTCGTTCGGCACCTTCCCAGTTCACAAGACAGAAGACGGTGAGCGGGAGTGGCTATTCAGCCCCCTTGATGAACCGTTTTGGGTAGCCGACTTCCGGGAATATCAAGTGGTGCAGCCCAATTTCGAACGCATGGCAGCCATTGGCGCCAGATTGCTTTGCATCGAAAAGGACCGCCCACACGTAGAGTTGGAGCGGGCTATGATGGCCATTCGCTTCTCGCCGGAGATGATTGGCACACAATTCCACCCAGAGGCAAACCCCAATGGTATGAGAGAGTACTTTGCCGAGCCAGAACGGGTAGAAGCCATTCTGGAAGAATACGGCGAGGAGAGATACCGCAGCATGGTCGCCGACCTGCAAGACCCCAAAAAAATTGACCGCACCCACGACACCATCTTGCCGCTGTTCTTGGCCGATTCCATCCGGAGGGTACGGGCTGGAGCGCTGGTGTTGGTTTGATTTGGAACAAAATCGAAAACTGACTATGATCAAGCACATCCGCAACGCCTACAACGCCGCCTTCACGGAAGAAAAATACCAAGCCTTCCTCGACGAGATTTACCACGAAACCAACCATCGGCCACCGTTCCATATCGCCGAGACACCGATTTTTGTTCCAAAGGCGTTGTCGCAGCAGCTCTTCCAAGCCTGCGAGGAACTGGTGGACACCATCGTTCGTCCTGACTTCAAGGCGCTTTCGCAGGAGACCATCATGCCGGATTGTTTCGTGCCGGGCGAGACGGCACACACTACTTTCCTCGTCATTGACTTTGGAATCTGCCAAGATGCAAATGGCCATATTTCACCACAACTGATTGAAATACAGGGCTTTCCGTCACTGTTTTTTTACCAAGACCTCTGCGCACGATCCTATCGGAAACATTTTGACATCCCAGATAACTTGCAGCACCTGTTCGGTGGGCTTACCAGCGAGGCTTACTGGGAGCGCATGCGCCAAATCATTGTCGGCAACTCGAAACCAGAAAACGTGGTACTGCTCGAAGTAGAGCCGCACAAACAGAACACTCAAGTGGACTTCTGGGCAACGGAGCGGACACTCGGCATCAAGGTCAAGTGCCTTACTGACCTGAAAACAGCGGGGCGTGATGTGTATTACTTGGATGAAAACGGTCGAAAAGTGGCCGTGGAACGTATTTACAACCGGGTAATTTTTGACGAGTTGCAGAAGCGAACGGATCTCCAGCGGGAGTTCTTTTTTGAAAACGAGTACAACATCCAGTGGGTAGGCCATCCACATTGGTTCGCCCGCATCAGCAAGCATACTTTGCCGCTGTTCGACAGCGAGTTTGTGCCAAAGTCAACCTACCTGAGCGACCTCAGTGGCATCCCCGCCGACCTCGACAGCTATGTGCTCAAGCCGCTTTATTCCTTTTCTGGGCAGGGCGTCATCATCCACCCCACGGCAGCTGACATCGAGGCAATACCAGAATCCGAACGCAAGAATTTTATACTTCAAAAAAAGGTGGCTTATGCACCTATTATCGAAACACTAGATGAGCCGGCCAAGGCTGAGATCCGCATGATGATGGTATGGGAAGACGGTGCGCCAAGGCCAGAACTTATCACCAACCTTGTGCGCCTAAGCAAGGGCGAGATGGTGGGTGTACGGTACAACATGGGCAAACGCTGGGTCGGTGGTAGTGTGGGGTTCTTTGAGGTGTGATTTAGGAAAGTTGGGAATCAAAAAAGCCCCGATGCTAGGCACCGGGGCTTTCAAACAAACATACTATGAGAAAATAACTAGAAGATTCTAATATTAATTTTCAACCATAACACCAGTCGCTCAATCTTTGTTCGATACCTGTATGTATTTTTCCAAAGCCATGGTCATGGATGGTGTCTCTGGCTCAGGCGCCTTGATGTTAGGATAGAGCCCACGGTCGAGCACTGCCTTGAGCGCACTTTGCCCGAAAACGGCAATGCGGGTGGCTTTTTGTTGGAAGTCAGGAAAATTCTCGTAGAGAGCCTCGATTTCCAGCGGACTAAAAAAAGCAATGATGTCGTAGTAAATATCTTTCAAGTGGCTCAGGTCGCTGCTCACCACCTTGTACATCATGGCCTCTTGGTAGGTGATGCCATATTCGTCTAGCACGGAGGTGATTTGCTTGGCACCGAGGTTGGAGCAGGGGAGCAGGAATTTTTCCTTTTCCTTGTGCTTCATCAGGTACGGCTTCAGGTCTTGGATGGTGCGCTCGCCAGAAAAGACTTTGCGTTTACGGTAAACGATGAACTTCTGAAGATAATTAGCCACGGCATCCGTCAGGCAGAAGTACTTGGTCTCCTGTGACATTTTCACCCTCATTTCCTCGCAGAGGGTAAAGAAGTGGTCTATGGAGTTTTTGCTATTGAAAATGATGGAGGAGAATTCGTCAGGTCTGATGCGCTGCTTGCGAAATTCCTTTGCGGAGAGTACCTCGACTTGAACGAAGGGGATCCAATCAATTTGGAGCTCGTACTTCTTTTCTAGTTCGTAGTAGGGAGAACGTTCGGGCTTCGGCTGCGATACAAGTATCGTCTTTACCCTTTTGAAAGCCTCCACGTATGTTTTACCATTTACAACGTCCATTCGAGCTTTAGAATTTGGGTTGTTTCAACAATTTGGAAATCAGTTGCCGCCGTAAGCCGTCGCTATTTTGTAGATGACAAGGAGGGGGCTGATTTCAACGGCGCAAAGATACAACAAAAAGTGAAATTTGTTCTCGGCGATGAACCTGTTGGCGATAAACAGCCCTCGCAGGCTCAGGAACAAATAAGTTAGCCCAAGTAGGCCCAACGCACCATAAACCACAACTCCCACTGTACTCTCAGGGGCATATCCGATGAAAAGAACGATGGGCACCAGAAGCAATCCCAGCACAATATTGAAAATCATGATGGTGAATTGGTAGGAGTCAACTTCCTTGCTTACCGGAAAAACAAACCCCATCAACCACAACACAAAATGCTTCGCTACAAAAAAGCCCGCCAAGCAGCCGATGCAAATGAGCAGTGCGTAAAAGTTTGAGCCAGAAATGTTGACATCAAAATATCGCGCAGCCAAGAATGCAAACAGCCCGCCATTGATGAAAAAAAGTAGGTAGAGTATCAAATAAGCTAGTACAAGCCCGGAGCTTTGCTCGCGGTGCAACTGGTTGAGAAGGTTGTCGTTGAGAAACGCTTTCCAGATTTTTTCAATCAGTATCCTAAAAATAGTGACGATTAGCGTCAGGATAATGAACATTGTCAGGATGGACACGAACAGGAAGCGGCGGTAGTTCGTTTCTTTCTCCTTGGCGGTCAGTGGCTTGTCCTTCTTGTCCACTCTGAGGCGGAAGCCCTTTTGCGGGCCGCTTGGCTGTTGGTCGAAGGACCTGACCTTAATGATGTCGAAAGGGTTGGAGGAAACGGCAATGGACACGACGCTATCGGCAGGGGCTGCTGCCTTAATCCTTGGCAAGAGGTCAAATGGGCTTGCGGTGCTTTGGCCGTTGGCTGCCATCGCACCGAACAGTACCAGTGCAGCGCCAATCAGTATTTGTTTTATGAAGGTAATTTTTGCCATGTAGTCTTTGAATGGCGCAAAATTACACGTTCCGTTGGCGTTTTCTTAGAAACTTTATGCCCGTGCTTGGCATTTGAAGGGGTGTTAAAGAGGTGTTAACCATTATTCCTATAAAGAATCAAGCACCTATTTTGCGCAGCGAGTACAGCAACAGCTAACGTTCACGCACCAAATCGCCCATCTAAAGCTAGTTAGAAATTTGTTCATAATTTTTTGACTTTCAATAAGTTATATTTTTCAATGAAAAATACGGCTATCAACAGGGTGGTAATATTGGGGGCATTGGCCATCATCGGCATCATTGCCATCCAAGCCTACCTGCTCATCAACACTTGGGACGCCGAGGAAAAGGATTACCAAGAAAAAGTGACGATAGCACTGCAAGGCGTGGCCAAGGAATTTGAAAAACTCGGCAGCTCACCGCCCGCCTACAACATTATTAGCCAAGTAACTTCCAACTACTGGGTGGTCAACATCAACGATGTCATCAACCCCAAAAATCTGGAACACTTCCTCCGGCTCGAACTGGAGAGCGTCGGGCTCTTGGAGGACTTCGAGTACGGTATTTATGATTGCGACTCCCGTAAAATGGCGTACGGGGAGTACATCAGCTACGACAGCGAAACGTCCAAACCTCTGCCAGAAGTAAAAGGCGACCAAATGCCTGTACACGAGGAGTACCAGCACTATTTCGGCATTCGCTTTCCAAACCGCAACTCGCAGATACTCAGCAACATGCGCCTGACGCTCATTTTTTCGGGTATCCTTTTGGTTACCATCTTTTTCTTTTTGTACGCCATGGCCATCATCCTGCGGCAAAAACGGCTATCGGAGATGCAGAAGGACTTCATCAACAACATGACCCACGAGTTCAAAACGCCAATTTCTACCATCCGCATCTCTACCGATGTGTTTTTGAAAAGCCCAGAAATCATGTCCAGCCCCCGCCTGTTGCAATATGCCAATATCATTCAGGAGCAAAATTCCCGCCTGAACAACCAAGTGGAAAAGGTACTGCAACTGGCAAAAATTGAGCGCGATAATTTCAAGCTCAACCTCGAAGAAACTGACCTTCACGACCTCATACGTCAAGTGCTCGAAAGCATAAAAATACAAGTGGAAAAGCAGGGTGGATCCGTTCAATGCGAGCTACTGGCCAAGTCGCCGACCATCAAGGCAGACCGACTGCACCTGACCAACATTCTCCACAATCTAGTGGACAATGCGACGAAATACTGCAAAAACACACCGAATATTTTGATAAAAACCCAGAACGTTGCAGGCGGCAAAATCCAGTTGCAGGTCATTGACAACGGCATCGGCATCTCGAAGGAGGACATGGGCAAAGTCTTTGAAAAATTCTACCGAGTGCCCACCGGCGATGTTCACAACGTCAAAGGCTTTGGCTTAGGGCTTTTTTACACAAAAAACATTTGCGAAGCGCACGGTTGGAAAATCGGCCTCGAAAGTGAGCCAGGCAAAGGAACCACCGCAACCATCATCATTTAAAACCCAGCCCCAATCAGTTTATTCAATCCATTTAACATGAAACCACATTTGCTCTACGTAGAAGACGACGAAAGCCTCGGCTTCGTGACGAAGGACAACCTTGAAATGCAAGGCTACCAAATCACGCACTGCACCGACGGCAAGACTGCTCTCGAAACTGCAAAGTCAGGTAACTTTGACCTTTGCATCCTCGACGTGATGCTACCTGAGATGGACGGGTTCACGCTCGCCGAGGAGATCCGCCGCTTCAACACAAACATTCCCATCATCTTCCTCACCGCCAAGTCCCTGAAGGAAGACAAAATCAAAGGTTTGCGCCTCGGTGGCGACGACTACATCACAAAGCCCTTCAGCATAGAAGAACTGATTCTGAAAGTGGAAGTGTTCCTGCGCCGACGCAGCATTTCTTCAGGTGCCATCAAACCGACTACTTACCGTTTTGGCTGTTATGAATTTGACTACAAAAACTTGGGGCTCACCTGCAACGGCCAGACCGAAACCCTCACCCAGCGGGAGGCAGACCTGCTAAAGTACTTTCTCGACAACCCCAATCAGGTCGTTAAACGGTCTGACATCCTCGAAAAACTCTGGGGCGAAGACGACTACTTCATGGGGCGTAGCCTCGATGTATTCATCTCACGCTTGCGCAAATACCTGCGAAACGACGAAAATTTGAAGCTGGAGAACATTCATGGGGTGGGATTTCGGTTTAATATGTAAAAATTAAATTCTTGGCACGGTTCTTGCAGATTTTTCATCGAACATCCGAAGTAAGAAAACCCGGAAGGGGCTTTTATTTTTCGTTTTTAGGTGATTAGACCTACTTGAGAAACTGTGAACAACGAGAGGCTATATTCCTCCCCCCGCACACTCCCAATATTTTCACTCCACAGTTTACGGCAGGCATCACGTATCTTTTTCACACCACACTGCACACCTGAGACCCGCTGATTGGCTACGACGCCAAATGCGCTGTCATTACCCACATCCAATATAGTTTTCAAGTAAGTCTGGCAGAAGCCAAGGTGACATTTGCAAGAATGAACATTTGGTAATTTCCACACATCAACCTCTTCAAGTCGTTGATAATCAATTGTTTACCCCAGGCCAAAAGATTTTAGTCGGTTTCAAATTCGGTGCAGGCACTCTTCAAAAAGTCGCCCTGCACTTTTTTCCCCGAACCGAGCAGTAGACCCCGTTCCGGGAAAGAAAAGAGAAGAAGCCTATCGAAGCCCAAAAATCGAATGCCCCCTATTCCCGGAAAGTGGTCGGAAGCACTACCCCCGTAGGCTTCCGGCTGCTTTTTTTGCAGTAAAGTCATTGGCCGATTACGCCTACCTTCCCCAACTTCATTCTTCGCCTTCGGCAAAAAGCTCCGCAGCAATGCCGTCAGCCAAAAACTTACCACTGGCTGTCAGGCGGTACACATCGCCAAACCTTTCCATTGTACCATCTGCAAGAAACTGTTTTGCGCCTTCGGCAAAATACTCTTCAAATCCTAATTTGCTGATTTTCAACAAATTACAACCCAAAGATGTACGAAGCCCCGTCATCACATACTCGTTGTAGCGCTGCGTGGGGGTAAGCACTTCCAACTCAAAGGGCAGTTCACCAGCTTGCAGTGAGCGGATGTAGGCGGCATTGTTCGCCACATTCCATTGGCGACTGTAGCCGTTGAAGGAGTGTGCCGAGGGGCCAATGCCGAGGTATTTTTTGCCCTGCCAGTAGCTAGAGTTATGGCGAGAGTGCCAGCCTAGCTGAGCGAAGTTGCTAATTTCGTAATGCTCATAGCCCGCCCGTGTCGTTTGTTCCACTAAAAACTCGAACTGCCGGGCAGCATGTTCGTCTTCAACAGGTCGGGCAGTACCTTTCTTGATTTGATGAGCTAGGGCTGTTTTCGGCTCAACAGTTAAGCAATAGGAAGAAAGGTGCGGGATTCTCAGCGCAAAAACCGTTTCCAAGTTTTTCTCCCACTGCTCGTGCGAGGTAGTCGGCGAACCGTAAATCAAGTCAACAGTCAAATTTTCGAAGCCTGCTGCTTGAGCATCTTGTATGCTGGCAAGTGCCTCCGAAGCGTTGTGCGCACGGTTCATGAAGCGCAGGTCTTCCTCCGAAAATGATTGAACGCCGATGCTCAGGCGGTTAACGGGCGACTGTTTTAACTCGTTGATTTTCAAGAGGTTTAAATCATCTGGATTGGCCTCCAATGTGACTTCCAGCGGCTGCGCAGCGATGGGGTAGTACTTAAATATTTCACCAAAAATCAAATCCAAGTCTCGCTGGCTAAGCAGCGAAGGGGTGCCACCGCCGAAGTAGATGGTTTCGAGTGGCTCGCCTTCGAGATAATCCTTTTGCAGCACCAATTCCCGCAGGATAGCAGATACCATTTCGTCCTTCAACTTCAGCGAAGTCGAAAAATGGAAATTGCAGTAGTGACAAGCCTGTTTGCAAAAAGGGATATGTAGGTAAAGTCCGGCCATTTTTGTATCCAGCGGCAAACATGAACAAAAATATCGGTGAAAATTGGTGAAATTCGTGGCAAACATCGAACATGAAATCACACAACATCATCGGCAACTTCGCCCTGACAGCAGGTATCCTACTCGCACTTTCCTCCCTCATGCACTTCTTCAGTGGCTACCCAGCCATCAACGAGATGATAGCCAAGGACAACGCAGGCGCTGAAACCGCCCACACTTTTCGTGTCATTTGGGTCTTTAGCTCCATCACCATGTGCCTGATGGGCATCTGGGGCATTTTCATTTCAAAAGGCTTAAAAGCGGGGCAAAAAACTGCTTGGTGGCAGGGGCTGGTACTCGGCTTGGGCATGATACTGTTTTGCATTGCTGCACAATTTATTGAATTCCCCAACTACGGGATGTTGCTTTTTGGAGTGATTGGTCTGCTGCTGGCAGTGCCCCTCTTAGTCGTCAAACGTTTTTAACTTAGCCCCCTCAAACAATCGTTTATTTTGAAAAAAACCTTTTCACTGCTGCTCATCGCCATTGCATACCTGCTCTTCTCTGCCGCCTCTTTCACCCGGCAGCCCGTTCAGGCCATGCCCAGCTTCGAGGAGCAACTGCAAGAAATGGCTTGGGTGGACAGCACCTACGCAGCCCTCACCCCCGACGAGCGGCTCGGCCAGCTCTTCTGGCTGCGGGCGCACACCGACAAAGATTCTGACTACGAAACCGCTGTTGAGAATTTGGTGAAAAAATACCAACCTGGTGGCCTCTGCTTCTTCAACCCAACCGCAAAAGGCACCCCCGAAAAACAGGTGGAACTCACCAACCGCTACCAAGCCCACAGCACCAAATTGCCCATGTTCATCACCATTGACGGAGAATGGGGCCTCGGCATGCGGATGCGGGGCACTGCCATGAGCTTCCCCCGCCAACTGATGCTCGGCGCCATCCAAGACAACACGCTGATATACCGCATGGGGGCCGAAATTGCGAAGCACTGCAAACGGGTCGGCGTCAACGTCAACTTTGCACCCGTAGCTGACGTGAACAACAACGCCGCCAACCCCGTCATCGGCTTCCGTTCCTTCGGCGAAGACCCCTACAACGTGGCCGCAAAGTCCTACCAATACATGCTCGGTATGCAGGACAACGGCGTGATGGCCTCTGCCAAGCACTTCCCCGGCCACGGCGACACGGGCACCGACAGCCACTACGACCTGCCACTCATCAACCATGACCTCAGTAGATTGGACAGCGTAGAACTTTTCCCTTTCAAAATCCTAATCCGGCAAGGCGTGGGCAGCGTGATGATTGCCCATTTGAACATCCCAGCACTCGACAGTACGCCCAATCTCGCATCGTCACTTTCCCCAAAAATCGTCACCGATTTGCTGCGCAACAAGCTGAATTTCAAGGGATTAATCCTTACTGACGCCCTCGAAATGCAGGCTGTCACCAAGCACTTCGGCAAGGGCGAAGTAGAGGCTCGTGCCCTCGCCGCTGGCAACGACGTGCTGCTGCTCCCCAGCGATGTGGACGCCGCTTTTCGAGTCGTGAGGCAGTGGCTAGCCAATGGCAAGCTTGACCCCGCCGCCATCGAAGCCAGCGTAAAAAAAGTGCTGCTTTGGAAACACCGAATGGGCATCACCAACTACCAACCCATGCCCCTCGACAATGTGCGAGCTGATGTGAACGACGCCCCAGCACTCGCCGTCAAGCGGGAATTGATTGCAAATGCGCTGACTTTGGCCAAAAACGATGATGATTTTCTACCCATCAAACACACAAGCACACAAACACACAAACGCAACGCAATTGCAGCGCTGGCAATTGGGGCGGGGAGCGGTAATGTGTTTCACAAAAGGCTAAGTTCCTTCGGAAAAATAGAGACGCACACCTCTGGCAAGGATGTCCCCAATTCTCTGCTAGCCAAGCTAAAAGATAAGGATGCCGTCATCGTCAGCCTGCATGATATGAGCCAGTTCGCCTCGAAGGGCTACGGCCTGACGCAGAGCACCAAGGATTTCATCGAGGCATTGCGCAAGCAAACCCGTGTGGTGTTAGTGCTTTTTGGCAACCCCTACGCCGCCAAGTTTTTTGAGAATGTACCGAACTTGCTCGTCTGCTATGAGGAAGATAACGAAGTGCAGGACTTGGCAGCTCAGGCACTTTTCGGCGTTTTTCCCCTGCGGGGAAAATTGCCGGTGACGGCTTCGGCACAGCTCCCGGTCGGTATAGGCTTGACGACTGAGGCCATTGACCGACTGGGTTGGGGGATACCGGAAGAGGTGGGCATGAGCAGCCGCAAGCTCGAAAAAGTGGATGGATTGATGGCAGAAGCTATTGCCGAAGGCGCAACCCCCGGCGGTGTGGTACTCGTGGCAAGGCGTGGCAAAATCGTGTTCAGAAAATCCTACGGCCACCACACTTACGACAAAAACGCTAGGCCCACCGAACCCGACGACATCTGGGATTTGGCGAGCATCACAAAGATTGCGGCCAGCACCATCTCGCTGATGCGGTTGCAGGAAGATGGCAAATTCGACCCGAAAGACCCTGTGGAGAAGTACCTGCCCGAATTCGCCAACACGAACAAAAAGGGCATCCCACTCGTGGACATGATGACCCACCGAGGCAGGCTCATGCCGTGGATCAAGTTTTATGAAAAAACCATCACCCCAGCGGCCAAGCCTTCGCCCGTTTTTTACCAAAATAAAAAAAGTGACACCTACCCACTGCCCGTGGCAAAAAACCTTTGGTTGAAGGCAGGTTACGAAAAGGAAATCTGGCAACAAATCATGGACAGCCCGCTGGAGCCATCAAAGGAGTACAAGTACAGCGACCTTGGCTTTTACATTGCCAGCGAGGTCATCAAGCGGCAGAGTGGGCAACCCATCGAAGACTACGTTCAGCAGACCTTCTACCAGCCGCTCGGGCTACGCACAATGACCTACCGCCCCTACGAGAAGTTTCTGTTGGAGCGCATCCCGCCCACCGAAGACGACGATTACTTCCGTGACCGCCGCATCCACGGCTACGTGCACGACATGGGCGCCGCCATGCTCAACCAAGCCACGGGCCATGCCGGGCTCTTCAGCGACGCCGAGGACTTGGCCGTGTTGATGCAAATGCTGCTGAACAAAGGCAGCTATGCCGGGATGCAATACCTGCGCTCTGAGACCATCCACCACTACACGACCCGCTGCGAAGGCTGTACCCGCCGTGGCATCGGCTTCGATATGTTCCAAAAAAACACGAGCTACGAAAACAACCTCTCGGTGAAAGCAAGCGAGGGCACGTTCGGCCACCTCGGCTTCACAGGCACTGCGGTTTGGGTGGATCCGAAGGAAGAACTGATTTATATCTTTCTCTCCAACCGGACTTTTCCGAGCATGAAGAACAACAAATTGGCGAAGCTGAACACCAGGGTAAAGGTGCAGGATGCGGTGTACGAGGCGATTACCGACTTTGCTCGTTAAGCAAAATAACCGTGAGAAGCGAAGATTTTCTTTCAAGACCGATGACCTAGGGCGTGTTCGATTTTTGTTAAAATCAACTCATTTGGCTGCTCAACGGCTATCTCGCACACTTTTTGAACAAAACCCAAGTTTGCCAACTGTTTGGCAAGCCGCCCAAATCCGTTAAATAAAGAAGCATGAGAATCCTATCGTCTGGTATTTTTCAAAAAACTACGCTCCGCAAAATAGCACTCGCAACATTGGCCATCGTGGCACTGGCTTTTGCCTCGCCGTTGCAGGCGCAATCAAAACTGGTGGACAAGGCCAACGAACTGTACAAAAACAACCAGTTCGCTGCCGCTGCCGACCTCTACCGCCAAGCCCTCCAAGAAATGGAAAACGAGGGCAAAGCAGGCCGCAACTCCACCTTGCTCAAGAGCAAACTCGCCTACTGCTACCGCATGAACAACAAGATGGACAAAGCTGAAACGCTTTACGCCGAAGTGGTGAAGGACGAAAACGCCAAAGCCGAAACCTTCTATTACTACGGTGAGTCACTAATGAGCAACGGCAAGTACGACGAGGCAAAAAAATGGTTTTCCGACTACCAAAAACTGGAGCCCACAGACGAAAAAGTCGGTCTGATGCTCCGTGCATGCGACTATGCCCCACTCATCAAACCTTATTTCCAATATCTTGATATTCAAGAGTTTGCGTTCAACACCGAGGCTGACGACAACGCTCCAGTGGTTGCAAAAAACGGACTTATCTTCTCCTCCGACCGCCAACAAGGCGTGAAGCTGTTGAAGGAAAAATCGGGCTGGACCGGACGTGACTACCTCAACCTCTACTACTGCCCCCGCAAGGCCGATGGTAGCCTCGGTGAGCCAGGGCAATTTTCGTCCAAGCTGAGCGAGGTCAATAAAAACACAGGCAATGCCTCCCTCACCGCCGACGAATCGGAGATATTTTTTACCCGCAACGACAATGTGTTGAACAAGCAGAACACATACAGCTTGCAGCTTTTTTCCGCAAAATCGGCTGGTGAAAGCCGCTGGAAGGATGTAGAGAAGCTGCCGTTTTGTTCCTCCAACCACAACTTCATGCACCCGGCAGTGTCACCTGACGGCAAGCTGTTGTTCTTCGCCACCAACCGGGCTGGTGGCTTCGGTGGCACCGACCTCTGGGTCTCGGAGCGGAATGGCGGCGAGTGGAGCAAACCCGAAAACCTTGGCCCAGCAGTGAACACCACGGCAAACGAGGGCTTCCCGTTCGTGGGCGCCGACAACAAACTCTATTTTTGTTCGAAAGGCCACCCTGGCTTTGGCGGCTTCGACATCTTCGTGACCTACAAGGATGAAAATGGTGCTTGGCAGCCCGCCACCAATCTCGGCAAGCCCATCAACAGCCCGCTGGACGACATCTCGATTTACGTGGCCGCCGACCAGCGAAGCGGCTATTTTACGAGCTCACGCAGTGGTGGCGACGACGATATTTTTCGATTTGCGGTATTGGACGAAGCGCCAGTGGTTTCCAACTCGACACCAGCACCTGTGGTCGTAACACCCTTTGAACAGCCTGAGCAAGAAGAACCTGCACCAGTCGAAGAAGAAAAAGAAGTGACACAAACGCTGCCAACGCCTGTCGAGGAGGAACCGGAATTGCCAGTTTTGGAAGAAAAAACAGTGCCTGCACCACCCTTGGAAGTTGAAAAAACAATTGAACCCACTGCGACGGCACAGCCCATTGAAGAGCCATTTTCGCCGGGGGAAGAAATTGTAGAAAAATCTTTGGAGCCAGCGGTAGTAGCAGCACCGGAAGCAAATGAAGCGCCCATCTCAGCAGCGCCGATTAAAGAAATTGAGACCGTGGCCCAGCAGTTGGGAGCACCAACACCATCCGTAACCGATCTAGCACAACTAGGCTCGTTCGCCAGTTTTTCACAAAAACTGGATGCTGGAAGTTTGGTCGTCGGAGAGCGCTTCCGTTTGGATGCGGCCGTGTTCGACCCCGGGGTTTGGCAACTCACCCCACGCATCACCAGCCCTCTCGACAAGCTCATTTTGCAGCTAAAAAATTACCCCTCTGTGCAAATCGAAATCAGTGCCCACACCGAATCACTTGGCGTGGACGAAGACAACCTTCGCCTATCGGAAAACCGGGTAAGCACTGTCTTGGACTACATGCTACGGGAAGGCATTGCCAAGAATCGAATCCTGGCGAAAGGCTGTGGCGAGACCATGCCAGTCAATCACTGCCGCAACGGCACGGCTTGCAGCTTGGAAGAGCATCTGGTCAACCAGCGACTGGAGGTGAAAGTGTTGGCGTTGGATGGGAAATGGTAAATTCAGTTGGCTGTTGCTATCAAAGTCTGTTGTATTAAAACACACCTCGTCGCTTTAGCCACAAAAACAGCCCTGCCACCGCCAGCACACCAATCCCCGCCCCAAGCTGCATGAACAACGATCGCCGACCATCAATGCGACTGGTGAGAAAGTAGGCATTGGCACTGCCAGGCGAGCCTTCGCCGGGCGTAAGTTCCCAGTTGGTGGGGTCTCCGTTGTCGAGGGAGGGAAGGAGCAAGTTGAGGGTGAACAGGGAATCGAGCGGCTGAAGCTCGTAGCCAACGCTGTCCACCGCTGAACCGTCGTTGGCGAAAAGCTGCACAGTTTCCCGCCGTTTGTTCAAGCCAAAGCTCAAGCCACTGATTACGCTCTGCGCACCGGGGTATTTCCTCAAAAACTTCATGGAATCTTCGCAAACGACCACATAGCCCTTGGGCCGCAGCGTGTAGGCCGGGAAGCTGAATTCGTTCTTGCAGTCGCTGAGCTTCCAGCCACGGAGATTCAGTCGCTCGCCTGAATTGTTGTACAACTCCACCCAATCGCCGGTCTGCTTGTTGTTGCAGCTTATTTCGTTGATGATGATTTTGCCAGTGAGCGGGTGCTCGTATTTTTCAAAAACGGCACGCAAATGCCAGCCATCCGGGTTGGTCAGTTGCAAAAAAAGCGTTGGCGAGCTTGAGTTGACACCCTCGCCCTCCCAGCCCAAGAAACGGTAGCCGAGGTCAGGCACAGCCCGCAGGCGGATGGGGATTTTTTCAAAATACTGCCCGCTGAAAGTGTCTCGGAAGTCCACCGTCTCGTTGATGACCACCTTGCCGCCCTCTGCAATATCGAGCGACACGTTACGAAGCTCGCCCGTATTGAATTTTCTCATCAAAAAACGGCGCATGTAGGCAGGGCGCTCCTTCGCAAAATTGCGCAGCACGTTCACCTCCGCCAACCAAGTGCTTTCTTTCAGCCGCCAACGCTCTAAGTGGCGGGGCATTTCCAGCTTCAGGTTTTGGTAGAATTTTTCGATGTCGGCCAGCACCTTCTCGCTTGCAAAATCGTCGTTCAGCCTGTCAGCAAAGCGGTTGATGAACTGGTGACGGAACGCTTTGTTTTCCAGCAGTTTTCGCAAAATCAATGTGCTCCAAGGCGGGTTAGGCCAGTTGGGGCCATGCGGCTCGGTGTGAAATTCGAGGCTGTTGTTGCTGTAAGCCTTGGGGTCGTTGAGGCCGAAGCCCCAGTCGGTGTCGTACAGTATCCAGCGCCAGCAACCGTTCGGGGTCTGTGGCCTCCAGAACTTGATGTTGCCCCCGGCGTCTTGGTTGTCGAAAAAAATCTGCGCCACTTGGTAGTCGAGGAAGTTGTTCACCTCCATTTGCGAAGCGACTTGGGCAAACTTTTCATCGCTTACAAGGCTATTGTTTTCGAGGTACCGGAGTAGGCGCTGGTAGTGCCTTGTGGAGCCGTATCGGCGGGTCAGGCGGTGCTCGATGAGGTCAATGCTGTCGGCGTCCACGTTGAAATGGCTGGCGATGAAGTAGCGGTTCACCTTCTCCCGCATGTTGTAGATGCCCCAATATTTGCCGTTGATATAAACATGCGCCGGGCGGTAGTCCTGCACTTCCAAGTCCCATTTCCGCACGAGGTGGGTCATCAGGGCATCCCGAAAATGGGTTTTTCCGAAATCGCTACCACTGTTGCGAAGCACAAGGTATTTGAATTTTTTGAGGCCATTTTTACCAAAAAACGGATAACGGAAGCGGTTGTCGCCGTAGCGGCTGCGGGCCACGAGCGCCATTGACTTTTGGGGAAAAAGCCGACTCATGCCGCCGAACAGCCGCAGCCCCACCTGGTCGTGCAGGGCGAGCCTGCCATCGGACTCGTAAAACTCAAAACTGGCGCTCACTTCCCGGCGGCTCCAGAAATTGGCACCGGGCTGCATCCACAGCGAGTCGGCGGCATTGGTGCCTTTCACGAACAGGCCGCTCTCCGGGTCGAAGAGCACGGAAGCGGTGATGGACAGCGAGATGACCGGTAGGTTGGTTTCCGGCTCATTGACGAAGTATGTGTTGGAAAACACTTGGCTTTTTTCGCCCTTCATCACGGCTATGGCCCTCACCACGGTTGTTTTTTGGATGGAAATCGGCCTTGTGTATCGCTGCGACTTGACAGATGGGCGTGAACCGTCGGTAGTGTAGTAGATGGCAGAGCCAGGAGCAAGCAGTTGAACAGTGGTAGCATCCGTAAAAAAACCGCCCTCCGGTACAAACTCCAGTGTAAGACGAGTAGGCTTGTAAGTAGCTGAGGTGGTGGTGGTTTGGCAAAAAACGGTAGTGCCCACGTGAAGGAGGAGCATAAACAGCAACGATAGTATTGGCAAGTTCAGGGGCTTGCGCATGGCGGTTCTTTCGTTTTTTACAAATTGTTGGGACACAACACCTTTGTTTTCGATGTCAAATGTATGGTGGTTTAGCAGAAGCAAGAAATTGTGGTGGGAAATCCCATACCTTCACGTGGCAATCAATGCCGCATTTACATCGGTGGCAGACCTTTTTTCACAACACAACCTCCCAATGCTTGCTCGGATTTGCACCTTCATACTTGGGCTTTTTGGTTGGCGGATTGAGGGGCGCTATGCCGCCGAGCTGCCCAAAGTCATCATCATCGTAGTGCCGCACACCTCCAACTGGGACTTTCCGCTCGGCCTACTCGTACGTGCCACACTGAAAACCAAGATACGCTTCATTGCCAAGAGCAGCCTGTTCAAGCCGCCGTTCGGTTGGCTGTTTTGGTGGCTCGGAGGCTATCCTGTGGAGCGCAACCGCAGCACCAATTTCGTACAAACGATGACGGAAATTTACCAGAAAGAGCCTAAATTCCACTCGGTTATTGCGCCAGAAGGTACTCGCAGCAAGGTGGACAAACTCAAAACGGGCTTCTACCACATCGCCTTGGGCGGCGGGGCGGCCATCGTGATGTGCCGCTTCGACTGGGGCCGAAAAGTGGTAAAGTTCCGGGAGCCGTTTTACCCAACCGGGAACATGGAGGCCGACTTCAAAGTGATTGACGATTATTTCAGGGGCATCAAGGGCAAAAATCCCGAACAGGGTTATTTGTTTGAAAGCTGACGAAAACAAAGAATTTGAACCCAAAACAAATCCAAAGCCCAACCTTGTGGGTACTTACACTACGTCATTATCTTAAATCTATTACCAATAACTCATTGTTTATGAAATTCAAAAACGTCTACACAGTAGCTGCTCTTATTGGCCTTTTCTTCTTGCTGCAAAGCCGGGCGGGTGGCCCCGCCACACAGGCCAACCTTCAAGTAACAGGCGCTCCAAACAATGGAACTTGCGCAAACCCTACCTGCCACACAGCAGGCGCATTCGACCCGACAATGGCCATGTCATTGTTCGACGGCGACAACCTTGCCATCAAGTACGACCCAGGTAAAACCTACACTTTGAAAATTACCGTTAGTGCCATCTCCGGCAGCCCTGCCCGCTATGGCTTCCAAGCCGTGGCATTAAACTCTGCGAATGCCCAGGCGGGCGATTGGGGGGCAGCCCCTGCGGGCATCGGTGTAAAAACGATTGGAGGTAAAAAGTACATCGAGCACACGGCTCCAGCCACTACGAGTTTGTTTGAGCTGCCTTGGGTAGCACCCGCTGCGGGCACAGGCGAGGTTAAATTCTACGCCGGGGCCATTGCAGCCAACAACAACAGCCAAACCTCAGGAGACGGCAACACCAATGGTACACTCACCATTGCAGAAAATGGCGGTGTCAGCAGCACCGAGAACCCATCAGAAGCGACCGCCCACATGACAGTTGTACCCAACCCTGTGGCCGACATGCTGAATCTCCGCATCAACAGCCGCTTGGCAGGCGACCACAAAATCCGCATCTTCCGCGCTGATGGTTCGATGGTAAAAATGGATGCCATTGGCCTCCAAGCAGGCCAAAATTTTAAGCAAATCCCAGTGGGCGAACTCGCTCCGGGGCTTTACCTCGTGCAGCTCTGCGGCGAAGGGCACATGACAGCCGTACAGATGCTCAAAAAATAGTTTCGAAGCTTGGATCGAGCTGAATTGGCTCGGCATCTCACAAAAATCCCGTTGCCTAATCTGCAACGGGATTTTTTTTGCCCTCAAACATTGAGGCTACCCACCGCTTTTTGGAAAAACAACTTTTGCACGAAAATTGCGTTTTCAAGGTCAGCGTCAAGCTCATTTCATGTTTTAAAATCACTAATTGCCATGCGGTTTTTTGTTCTCTTCGCAATGTTCGTCCTTTTGCCCCTGCTTGCCCCGGCACAGGACAGCAAATTGGCACAACAGTACTACCAAGACGGGGAGTTCGAAAAAGCTGCCGTGCTGTACCAAAAGCTGTACGTCCAGAACAACAAGAACGACTTTTATTTCGACCGCTACATAGAGTGTATGTTGGCCTCCCAAAAATTTGACGAAGTGGAGGATGCCCTGAAAAAAGAGCTGAAGGAAGACCCCAACAACATCCGCCTTTACGTCACCTACGGCAACCTGTACGAGCGCCAGTTTCAAGAAGAAAAAGCAAAAGAACAGTACGAAAAGGCCATCAAGCGGATGCCTGCCGACCAGTACCAGATAACCCGATTGGCTGGCGCTTTTTCCAATTTGACGAAGTACGACTTGGCCATACAAACCTACGAGACCGGCGGTCAGCTCCTCAAGGACAACCAAGTTTTTTCCTTCAACCTAGCCGAACTCTACCGCCGAAAGGGAGATGTGCCGAAGATGCTCGAAAACTACCTCAACAGCATCGCTTCATACCCCGAACGGCTCAATACCGTCAAAAGTCAGTTGCAGCGCTACCTCGTCACCCCTGAGGACTACGCCGAATTGCAGGCCCAACTCTACGACCGCATCCAAAAAAACACCGAAGCCTACCACTTCACGGAGCTACTTCAGTGGGTTTTCATTCAAACCAAGGATTACAAAAACGCCCTGCGGCAAGCCAAGTCGCTCGACCGCAGGCTGAACGAAAACGGGGCAAGGATTTACCAATTGGCCATCACCGCCTTCAACGACAAGGACTACGATGCTGCCATTGCCGCCTTCGATTTCGTTGTGAACGACCTTGGCTACTCCTCGCCGTTTTATATGGACGCTAAACGGGAGTCGCTTCGTGCCCGCCGCCTCAAGCTGGTGGAGGGCTACAGCTACACCGAGCCAGAACTTCGGGAGGTGGAAAAAGCCTACGAGGTCTTCCTTAACGAGACGGGCCGCAACAGGGCTACTGCCAGCATCGTGGCTGAGCTGGCCGACCTCGAAGCGTTCTATCTCAACGACCTCGACAAAGCAATCGCACTGCTCAACGAGATGATTGCCTACCCCGGTATTGACGCCCGCATCCAAGCGCAGGGAAAGCTGAGCCTTGGCGATTTTTACTTGATGAAGGATGAAATATGGGAGAGTACTCTGCTGTACTCGCAGGTGGACAAGGACTTCACCGAAGACCAACTTGGCCACGAAGCCCGCTTTCGCAACGCCAAGCTGTCGTACTACAACGGCGACTTCCAGTGGGCACAAGCGCAGTTCGATGTGCTGAAATCGTCCACCTCCAAACTCATCGCCAACGATGCCCTCGACCTTTCGGTGTTCATCATGGACAACCTCGGCCTCGACACCACTGACACGGCCCTCCGACTTTATGCCAATGCCGACCTGCTCACGTTCCAAAACCGTTTTGGCGAAGCCTTCGGCAAACTGGACTCTGTGCTGACCGTATTCCCCAAGCACTCACTCGAAGACGACGTGCTCTACGCCCGTGCCAAGGTCTATTCCAAGCAGCGGAATTACGACCAGGCAATAACCCTGTACAAACAAATCGTCGAAAAGTACCCAGAGGAAATCAGGGCGGACAATGCCCTTTTTGAAATGGCCGAACTCTACGAGCAGCAACTCAACGACACGGCCAAAGCGATGGAGCTTTACGAAAAAATCTTCCTCGACTATTCCAGCAGCACGTTTTCCATCGAAGCAAGGAAGCGATTCAGGAGGCTTCGGGGCGATAACGTAAACTAGGCCGCCTTACCCGTCTCTGGTAGGTTGATGTCTTTCAAGATACTGGCAAAAATAACCTCAGAACTCAGGTCAACCTCGTCGTCAAGTGCATCATCCTTGACCTTGAGCCTCGGGTTTGCAAGCTCAAATTCCACTTCATCGTACTCGAACAGGCTCCAGCGGCCGTGCGCATATTCCAGTGCAGTCAGGTTTTCCACCCAGTCGCCAGAATTCATGTAGCAAACACTGCCCGCTGTGCGTACTTGCGGCTTGTGGATATGCCCGCAGATGACATAGTCGTAACCCTGTTCGCCCGCCAGCCGGATGGCAGTCTCCTCAAAATCACTGATAAATTTGACGGCTTCCTTCACACGATTTTTCACCCTGCCCGCAAACGACATCCTCGGTTTGCCTATCCTTGCCCGCACCTCATTTATCAGGCGATTGATTCGAATAAGCCAGTCGTAGCCTTTGCCACCAAGCCTAGAAATTAGTGGGGAATATTGAATAAAAAGGTCAAAAACATCGCCGTGGAAAATCCAATGTTTCTGACCGTTGAGCTGCAATACAAGCTTGTCACGGAGGTGGATATTGCCCATCGAGAAATCGGAAAATCGGCGTAGGGCATCGTCGTGGTTGCCAGTGACATAGTAAACTTTCGTGCCGTTGCCCGCCATTTTCATCACCCGTTGAATAACCTGAACATGCTCCTTCGGGAAGTAGCGCTTGTTGAACTGCCAAATGTCCACGAAGTCGCCGTTGAGCACGAGCACGGCAGGCTTGATGCTTTTGAGGTAATTGAGCAATTCTTTGGCGTGGCAGCCGTAGGTACCAAGGTGTACGTCGGAAATGATGGCAATGTCAAGCGCTCGCTTCATCTTGTTTCTATTTGAAATGGGTGGTTTTCAAAAATCGAAACAAAGGTCAGAGTGGCTTGTGAACTGCCTGTAAACAACTGGTTATCAAAAAATTAAGTATCTAAAAACAAGACAGCCAGTTATTGTTTGCACATTGTCAAATTTAAAAAAGCGCGTACTAATTCTTGATGAAACGGGCAAAAGTCTCAAACTGACCGTTGCCGAGGCTAACCAAATAAACCCCGCTGGGCCATTGTCCTACCTCGTAGTACAGCTCGTAGTCGCCTGGTGTCACCTTTCTTTTTTCTTGCCAAACCACCTTGCCAGCCGAGTCCTTCACAGTCAGGTTCACCTCATCGTCAACGGGCACCGAGAAGTTGACGGTCAGCCTTTCCACAACGGGATTTGGGAAGAGCTTGAGGCCGAAGTACTGCTCGCCTTTTATCTGCACCACACCGGAGGTCTGCTTGTTCAAAAAAACCTTGAACACCCGCCCCGAAGCGCTGCTGAGCGTACCATCGTCAATGAAAAGGATATTGGGTTGGGTGCTCTCGATACCACCGACCACGTAGCCGATGAAAGCGTTTGTCTGCGGCAAAGCATCGAGGTCAATGATGTCACTGCCAAGCATGGGCAGCCCATCGGCGGGTAGGAAAGAGGCACTGGAACCCAACAAACCTGGCATCTCGCCCAGTTTCGACTCCAGCATGGAGCCATCGGCACTGCGGGTCACGAGGCTGATAGTCTTCACGAAGGGCACTTCTGGGTCGTCCTGCAAGACGCCGTTTGCATCGAGCTGGTAGCGGCTGATGCCACCAAAGAACAGGGTGTGCATTTGGTTTTGCGAAGCAGAAAACAACCCAGCATGTGCAGTATGGTACTGGTTCAGGTACTGGTTGAAGTTGTTGTTGACCGTGTATCCGTTGGGCATCACATCAACTGTGTTCAACCAGGGCAGGTCTTGGTCGTATTGGAACACGCCGCTGAACACTGTGAAACCTAGGCTACCATCGGTGAAAATTTGAGGAGCCATGTTGTAGTCCCTGCGGTGGAGGTTGACGGTGTCGATGGTCTCGGTGAAATCGTTCACGACTAGCGCCGTACCGTTGTCCTCGACCTTGAATCGCTTGATGGCATTGGTGTACTGCTGGAAGAAGCCGGGTCCGTGATCGGGGCCGTGTGGGTTGTAGCGCCCTTGGAAAATTTGCCCACCCGCGAGGTGGAATTCGTCGTTGAGCAATCCGAGGTATCCGCCCGTGACCCGCAGCCGCTCGTCGGTGAGTTGCCGGAAGTACGGGACAATGGACTGGCCGCTCACAACAGCATTGATCAGCACAGGCAGGTCAACGGCGGTGAGGTACGGATATGTGACCCACTCACCCACGGCAGGGCTGTAGCCGTAGCCCCCCGTGATGTAAAGCACATCGCCTCGCTGCACGAATTGCATGTTGGTGGATTGCAGCTGCTCGAGGAGGTCGGTGGACAGTCCGGTCAGGGGTTTCGACCAGACCTGTTTCGTCGCCATGTCCACTACGAAGACGTTGGTGTTGTTAAAATCGGGGTCGAAGGCGGCAAAGGGTTGGCGCTGGTGCAAACCCTCGGTGCGGCCACCGATGAACACCCACTTCCCAGCGTGGTGACCCTCCACGAAGGATTGCAACGTCGGAAATCCTTTTATCGTCTCCTCTTGCAGGGTGACGGTAAAGTTGCTACCCGTCTGCGACCAAGCAGCGGTGAGCAAAAAAGCTAACAATAGGGTAATCCCTAATTTTTTCATGGCAAACAGTTTTTGATTTGGCAAACAGCCATTTTCTACGAAAGGCCACAAAATAAAAAACACCGTGTGCTGCTACTGGAGCAAAAGTCACACGGTGTCCTTATTGAACGAAAAATTGATAAAAATCAGGCGGCTACCGCAACGGGCGGCTTGCCCAGTTCCTTCAGCGCCTTGAAGTGTGAGATGATGGCCTCACGAGTAGTGCGGTACTCGTTGTACGGCAAGCCGTACTCCAGCGCTGTCTCCTTCACGATTTTCGAAATCTTCGGGTAATGGATATGGCTGATGTTTGGGAAGATGTGGTGCTCTATCTGGTAATTCAACCCCCCCACGAAGAAAGACACAAGCCAGTTGCGACGTGCAAAATTGGCGGTGGTCCTGAGTTGATGGACAGCCCAAACGTTCTCCATGTTGCCATTTTCATCGGGCATTGGATTTTCTGTACTTTCCACGACGTGCGCCAATTGGAACACGATGCTCAGAATTAGGCCAGCCGTGTAGTGCATCACGAAAAAGCCGATGAGTACTTTCCACCAAGCAATGTCAAGCACCAAAATTGGCATAACAATCCAAATCAGCAGGTACAGCACTTTTGTAGTAATCAGGATGACCCACTCTTTCGTTGGATTCACCTTTTTTTCAAAAGAAAGCCCTTGGCTGATGTAGCGCTTCATTTGTGCGTAGTCCTTGCTGATGGCCCAGCTGATGGTCATCAGGCCGTACAGGAAAACGCTGTAATAGTGCTGAAACCTGTGGAAACGCTTCCATTCATCGTGCTTGTGCAATCGAATGAGGCCGTCGGTATCAATGTCCTCGTCCATATCAACGATATTGGTGTAGGTGTGGTGGAGCACGTTGTGCTGCACCTTCCAGTTATATACGTTGCCAGCGAGGATGTAAATGGAGCTTCCCATCAGGTTGTTTATCCAACGATTGCGGGAGTAGGTGCCGTGGTTGCCATCGTGCATCACGCACATGCCTACGAAGGACATGCCCATGCCCAACACTACCGTGAAGAGCAACATTGCCCACTGGTTGAAGTTGTTGGAAAGGATGAGGAAGTATGGCGTCAAGAAAATGCCGAAAACGACTACTGACTTGAGGTACAGCTTCCAATTACCGTACTTGCTGATGTCGTTTTGTTGGAAATAGGCGTTAACACGGCTGTTGAGGGTTTTGAAAAAATCCGTGTTGTCCGTCTTCGGAAATCGAATTGCTGAATAATCCATAATTAAGTTTGAAAATGAATGCTTGAAACTGAAAATCGAGTATGTTTTGAGTCGTCTAACAAAGTTGAGCAGCGACAAATTATTTGAACTTTTGTCTTATGCTTTCGGCGGGTCTTACACAGGGCAGCTACTAAAGAAGCATGTGCAAAAATAGAAAAAGAATTCAATCGCAAATTCCTGTTGACAAATATCAGCTCAGATAATCGGCGAAACCGTCGTTTGCGTATGCTATCATTGCCAAAACATCTACGAGACTTAACAATTAATTCATGCACAAACATTTTAACATCACCATCAGAGGCAAAGTTCAGGGCGTTTGGTTCCGGGCCTCGGCGCAGCAAGCTGCCCGACAACTTGGCCTTGTGGGTTTTGCGCAAAACTTGCCCGATGGCAGCGTCTATGCCGAGGCAGAAGGTACCGAAGCTGCGCTCCAGGAATTCATCAATTGGTGTCGAAGCGGGCCAGACCTTGCAAGGGTTGACGAGGTGCTGGTGACCGAAGGTCTTGTGCTGGGCTTTCCCGATTTCGGCATTCGGCGGTAAACATGGCCGAACATTTTTACCGACCTTTGCCTTTTGAAACAAACAACGATTGAGAAAATGAAGTACATCCTGCCTTTTTTCCTGCTGCTACTGGCTGCTAACCCCTCGGCAATTGCACAGTGCAAGCTCATCGCACTTGATACCATCGACGAGTTCGACACAACCCGCCTCATCGCTACCAAACCCATCAATATCGGCTACCTCGTACCCACGGGCAACGTGGCCGAAGACATCGAAGGCAAGGAAACCGTAGAGGAGGGCAAGGCCATTTTCAGCTTTGGCAACGAGAACAACATCCGCTCCTTCTTCCTCACGCTGGCCGTGGTGGAGCGCAAGTTTTACATGATTGAAGCCGACTACAACGTGTACCTGAAGTTCGTGGACGGCCAAATCATCAAGTTGCTCAACGTGCCCGCTGATGGTGAGTTTGACCGAAAAATACTGATGTGGAAATACATGCACACCTGCGTGGTGCCGCTGGAGTATTTTCACATGCTCCGCAATGGTTTGGTGGAAAAAATACGCATTGAGTACAACGGCTTCAAGCAGACCCTCGTGCTGGAAGACAAACAAGCCAAGGCATTGCAAGATGCTGTGAAATGCGTCGAGGAAAGATTAAATACCACAGCTGTTTTGAAACCATAAGCTACAAACTAAGCCGTCGCCCGTTCCATGCTCCTGTAGAAGACAAGCGTGATGATTATCCCCGTTGTAATGCAAACATCGGCCACGTTGAAGATGCCGGTACGCAAGCTATTCACCCCGATGTTCATAAAATCAGGCACGAGGCTGTTGTTGAAAAAACGGTCGAAGAGGTTGCCAGCACCGCCAGCAATGATGAGGCCAAGGCCTGTTAGGTGAGCGAAGCCAAGGTTATTGATGTTTTTCAATACAAACCCAAGTACAAGCACCATGACGCCGAGCGGCAGGAGGCTGAGCACCCAAAACTTGAGGTCGGGATGCCAGTCAGCCCCAAAGCTCATGGCCGCACCAGGGTTTTCAACATAGACTAGCCGGAAGGTATCGTTTAGGTAAGAAAGCTCGCCCAAGCCGTTGAGGTGTTCCTTGGCGAGGTCCTTTGTCACCCGGTCGCAACCGACCGAACAAAGGATGAGCAGGACGAACAGCAGCAGTTTGGTTTTGTCAATTTTCATAGACTTCATGTTGTCGAGAGCTCAATGCTAGCAACGAGGCGGCTAGCATTGAGCTCTCCTTGTAGGCTTTAGAACAAAAACCTACTTATACTTCTCGCTTCCCATCAAATGCCTCCAAGTAATCGCCCACCCTACGAAGGAAAGAGCCTCCCAATGCACCGTCAACCACACGGTGATCGTAGCTGAGGGAGAGGAACATGAGCTGGCGAATGGCTATCAAATCGCCGTACTCCGTCTCCACCACGGCAGGTTTCTTGCGGATGGCCCCAACAGCCATGATGGCCACTTGTGGCTGGTTGATGATCGGCGTACCCATCACGTTGCCAAAAGTGCCGACATTGGTGAGGGTGAAAGTGCCGTCCTGTATTTCTTCGGGCTTGAGCTTGCCTTGACGAGCACGGCCAGCGAGGTCGTTCACGGACTTGGTCAAGCCGACGAGGTTCATCATGTTGGCACCTTTGATGACGGGCACAATGAGGTTGCCCGTTGGCAGTGCAGTAGCCATGCCAATGTTCACATCCTTTTTAACGATGATGCGGTCGCCGTCCACGGAGACGTTGACCATCGGGTAATCGCCGATAGCTTTGGCAATAGCTTCAATGAAAATGGGCGTGAAGGTGATTTTCTCCCCATATTTTTTCTCAAAAATGCCCTTGTTACGGTCCCGCCAGTTGACGAGGTTCGTCACGTCCACCTCTACGTAGGAAGTCACGTGCGGTGCCACCCGCTTCGACATCACCATGTGGTCGGCGATGAGTTTGCGCATGCGGTCCATTTCTACTATTTCCACGTTACCGGAAATGCTGACGGCAGGTTTTGTGGTTGGTACCTGTTGGCTAGCGGCTGGTGATTGGACTGGAGCAGGGGCAGGGCTGTCAACTACCAACTGCGATACGCCCGCTGAAGACCGATTGCCAACGTAGGCGAGGATATCCTGCTTCGTAACCCGACCTTGTTGCCCAGTACCGGGGATGCGTTCCAGTTCGGCTGTGCTGATGTTCTCGGCCTTGGCAATGTTTTTCACCAAAGGAGAATAAAAGCGGCCCGGAATGGCAGGCCCCTCCATCGCAATGGCAGAAACAGCCTCGGCGGCTACCGGTGCAGGAGCGGCGTATACTGAACCATTTGAGCTTCCATTGGAAGAGGGGACAGACTCCTCCTTCACAGCAGGCGAAGGCTTCGGTGCAGCAGCCTCGCCTTCCGTAGCGATGATGGCGATGGACTTTCCAACTGGCACCACATCGTTTTCTTTAAAAAGAATTTCAGTGATGACGCCAGCGGTCGGGGAGGGCACCTCGGAGTCCACTTTGTCAGTGGCAATTTCAAGGATGGTTTCGTCCTGCTCCACCCGATCACCCACGTTCTTTGCCCACCTCAGAATGGTGGCTTCCATGATGCTTTCGCCCATTTTGGGCATTATCAGTTCTACCTGCGCCATGTTGTTGTCGTTGTTCGTTGCTGGTTGTTGAAACCGAAGCAACGGCTTTTTGAAAATTTGGTTAGGAAAATATCGGCTGCAAAGTTATGGATTTTGTGGCGGCAAGTTGCAATTCCGTCACTGCGATTCTGTGCCACCCACAAAAGGTACGAAACGAAAATCCCCAAAGTCCTCCTCTAGGTATTCGTTTTCAGCCGCTTTGGTGATGCGGAGCATTTTTTGAGAGCGAATGCCGACCGGAATTACCATTTTTCCACCAACCCTCAACTGGTCGAGCAGGGTAGTCGGCACTTCAGCAGCACCTGCCGTCACAATGATTTTATCGTAAGGTGCAAACTCCCGTAGGCCCTTCATGCCATCCCGGAAGTAACAGCGTACATTGGCGAAGCCCAGCTCAGCCAATAGCTTCTTTGCTTGAAGGTACAAATGCTCCTGCCGCTCCACCGTGAAAACCCTTGCCTCCATTTTGCCCAAAATAGCTGCTTGGTAGCCAGAGCCAGTACCGATTTCGAGGACATGATCTCGCTTCTGAACTTCGAGCAGTTGGGTCTGAAATGCAACGGTGTAGGGCTGTGAAATGGTCTGCTCACGGTCAATGGGCAGTGCCTTGTCTTCGTAAGCTAGGTCGGCAAAAGCACTGTCGAGGAAAAAATGGCGTGGCACGGCCTCCATCGCGGCGAGTACCCGCTCATCGGTGATGCCTTTTTTGCGCAAGGAGTCAATCAGCTTGCGGCGAAGGCCCTTGTGGCGGTAGGAGTCTTCTTGCATTAACTGTGAATTGTGAACTGTGGACCCGTGAACTGTTCGCCCGTTCACAGTTCATCATTCACAGTTCACAGTTATTTTCAGTCTTCCGTTCCAAAATCAAAATCGTTCAAAAAGCCCGTATGGAAGTTGCCTGAACGGAAACGCTCGTCCTTCATCAATTTTTTGTGAAACGGGATGGTTGTCTTCACGCCCTCCACGATGAACTCTTCCAGTGCCCGCTCCATCTTCGTGATACACTCCTCGCGGGTGCGAGCACGACAAATGAGCTTAGCAATCATGGAATCGTAATAGGGGGGGATGGTGTACCCTGCGTAAACATGCGTGTCCACCCGAACGCCATGACCTTTGGCGGTATGTAACGACACAATCTTACCTGGCGATGGGCGGAAGTCTTTGTAAACGTCCTCGGCGTTGATGCGGCACTCGATGGCGTGCATTTCCGGGATGTAGTTTTTGCCAGAAATGGGTTCGCCCATGGCGATTTTTATCTGCTCCTTGATGAGGTCGTG
>CAYTZS010000012.1:0-51799 GCA_964442355.1 uncultured Saprospiraceae bacterium
GCGGCATCGAAGATGCCGCCGCCGTTATTATTTGTGGGTGTAACCGGGTGATTTTTCTCAGAAAATCACCCGGTTACACCCTTGTACTTGCTGCATTCCGAAAAATTTGGGATGACTCATGTAATTGTGTTGGAAATGCACTGGAAGTGAGGTGACAAGTTGTTTTCCAACAACGTCAAAACGTTGCTTGGCACGGTTATTGAAAATGCGGTGATTCTCCTTCATGTTCGATGGCATTGTCTTGTTGCTTTCAATTTTGCCATCATAAAAAATTCTTCCTCTTAATACACCCTGGTCAAGCTCAACAAAATGAACTGCGACGTTCGCATGTTCCAAACACTATGTTTTTGATGTGAGGCTGCTTTTTTAGGCTCAATTAACTTGAATCCTTGAGGGGTGGCAGTAGGTGAATGAAACGAACAAACACATGAGACAAATTTTATCCACACTTGCCATTTGGTTGGCATTTCACTGTTTTGCTATAGCCCAAACAAAGCAACCAGTTTTTTCAAATCCTTGGACTTTCGAAGCTGAAAGTCAATTCTTCCAGAAAAACTTAACGAGGTCTGTCATCCCCAGTGCGTACCGCACAGTCAGGCTCGATTTGGCGGGTATCGAAAGCATTTTGGATGAAGCCCCGCTGTGGCAAACTGCTGAGGCTGAGACTAACAAAGTTGAGCTTTCATTGCCCATGCCGGACGGCAGTTTTCAGCGGTTCCACATCGTGGAGGCGCCCATCATGCACCCCGATTTGGCAAAAAAATACCCAGACATCAAATCCTACGCAGGTTACGGCATCGAAGACCCTACTGCGTACTTGCGTTTCGACATGACACCGCAGGGTTTTCATGCGATGATGCTCAACGCCGCATCGGGCCATGTTTTCATTGACCCATACGCTCGGGAAGGCATTGAGCATTACGTAGTTTACTTCAAAAAGGACTTTTACGTGGATAAGCCTTGGAAGTGTGATGGTAGCCATGATGATGATAAACAAGAACCACTGCCCATTTCTTCATTTGAGAAGGCAGGTGACTGCAAGCTTCGCACCTATTCATTGGCCCTAGCTTGCACTGGAGAGTATGCCGCATTCCACGGAGGAACTGCGTCCCAGGCATTGGCTGCCATGAACACCACGATGACCAGAGTAAATGGTATTTTTGAAAGAGACCTCTCTGTCACCATGCAGATGGTCGCCAACAACGACCTGCTTGTTTTTACCAATGCCAGTACCGACCCGTATTCAAACTACGATGCTACGGCGATGTTGACGGAGAACAAAAACACCTGCAATAATGTAATCGGCTCGGCCAATTACGACATTGGTCACGTGTTCTCGACGGGCGGCGGCGGCTTGGCATACGTGAAAGCTATCTGCAACAGTACCTATAAAGCAGGCGGCGTCACAGGCACCACCAGTCCGGTGGGCGACCCGTTTGACATTGACTATGTTTGCCATGAAATGGGCCACCAATTTGGTGCAAACCATACCCAAAACAACAATTGCATCAGCAACTCGACGACTTCGGTAGAGCCCGGAAGTGGTTCCACCATCATGGGCTATGCTGGTATTTGTACACCAAATATTCAGGCGCACAGCGATGCCTACTTCCACGCTATCAGCATTCAAGAAATTCAGGCATTCATTTCGGGCAATGGTGCAGGCAACGCCTGCGCTACATTGAGTACCATCAACATTGTTCCAACCTTTACTGCCATTCCAGACTATGCAGTTCCAAAATCCACCCCATTTTTCTTGACAGGCAATGGCACTGACCCCAATTCGGGTGACGTGTTGTCCTACTGTTGGGAACAAATGGACTATGCTTTGGCCACCATGCCTCCTGTTTCCACCAGCATGGGTGGCCCTTGCTTTCGTTCATTGCCACCCAGCACTTCTCCAGTTCGCTATTTCCCTAACTTGACAGCTGTCATCAACAACACAATGCCTGCTTGGGAAGTGCTTCCCAGCGTAGCCAGAACGCTCAATTTCCGCCTCACCGTCAGGGACAACCACATCGGTGGCGGCTGTACGAAAGAAGACAATATTGTTGTGACAGTAGCCAGTTCGGGTCCATTTGTTGTGACGGCTCCGAACACAGCGATAAGCTGGCCGGCTCTCTCTGCCCAAACCGTCACTTGGAACGTGGCTGGCACGACTTCTTCCCCTGTCAGTGCTGCCAATGTGGATATTTTACTGTCGCTGGATGGTGGCCTGACCTATACCATTACACTAAAATCAGCTACAGTAAACGATGGAACAGAGGTGGTTACCTTGCCTGAAAACCAAACTACCCAAGCCAGAATCATGGTGCGGGGTACGGGCAAAATCTTCTACGATATTTCAAATGTCAATTTCACCATCGGCCAACCTGCTCCCGACTTTAATTTGAATGCTACCCCAAGTCCTCAAACACTTTGCAAAGGAGGCAGCTCAACCATCACAGTGAGCGTTGGCGCTATTTCCAATTTCAGTGGCAACGTTAGCCTGTCGGCTACTGGGCTTCCCAGCGGAGTAACTGCCACATTCTCACCAGCAACGGTGTCAGCACCTGGCAATAGCATTTTGACCCTGAGTGGTACGGCCAGCGTAACTGTCGGCAGTTATAACATAACCATTTCAGGCGTAGGTTCTACTGGAACCAAGACGAAGGTGACTGCAATAGCTGTTGTCACAACACCCGCTCAAGCCGTACAATCCGCTCCGGCCACTGGTATTACAGGAGCCTCATTGACGCCCGTACTTAGCTGGACTGCCGTTGCAGGTGCAACCTCTTACGAGGTGCAGATTGCCAACAACAGTACTTTCAACAACCCAATCGTAAATACTGCTGGCATCACGACTTTGAGTTATACCAGCCCTGCACTTCCGGCTAGCACTTTGCTGTATTGGAGGGTGAGGGCGGTCAATAGTTGTGGTGCAGGTGTGTTCTCCGCCAGTCGCACCTTCACGACGCTGGCTTTCAACCCTAAATTTGAGCACGGCACCTTGACAAACGTCACCGACCAATGGCAAACTGTGAACTTGAACAACAGCTATACCAGCATGGTCGTGGTCGCAAGCGTGGTGATGCCAAACAGTTCCTATGCATCTTTGGTGACCCGAGTTCAAAATGCTTCGGGCAACAGCTTCCAGGTAAAAGTTCAAATAGCGGGCAATGCAACAGGTGCCGCTGGCCCAGTCACGGTTTACTACATGGTGGCGGAGGAAGGCAATTACACCCTTGCTGCCAATGGGATAAAATTTGAGGCAAAAAAATACCTTTCTACCAAAACGTCAAGGTTCAGTTCCTCGACAGCTACTTGGTTGTACGAGCCAATAACTTTCGGTAATACTTACACTGTGCCAGTCATGGTTGGTCAAGTGATGACGTACAACGACCCTAACTGGTCGGTTTTCTGGAGCAGTATGAATACCAAAATGGCCAGCCCCGCAACTGCCAGTAGCCGCTCTATTGGCAAGCACATCGGACAGGATAACGTGAACCTCACACGTGCCAATGAAACCCTCGGCTACATGGTCTTCGAAAGTGGAGCAGGTACAATCAACGGTAAGCGTTATGCTGCTGCTTTGGGTGCTGATGCCGTACTTGGCATCACCGACAATGCCAATGGCTACTCTTATGCCTTGACTGGTTTTGGAGCGGTGGAGGCAGCGGTTGTAAGTTCCGCAGGGCAGGATGCCACGGAAGGTTCCTGGGCCGTACTGGCCACAAGCGCCCCGCTCATCACTACATCCATTAAGACATGGGCATTGGAAGATCAAATCACCGACTCAGAGCGCACCCACACCACTGATCAAGTGTGCTACTTTGTCATCGGTACACCCCCAACCGCTGCACCGGATACTGACGAGCGTGAAACAGTAATGGACGAAGAGAACCAGTCAAGTGCAACTTCACCAGAATCAATGATGGCTTATCCAAACCCCTTCACCAACGAACTGACCATCGAATTTGAACAAGAAGAGGCTGGTAGCCCCACCGTGCTTATGAGCGATGCTTACGGTAGAATGGTTTACAAAGCAGTGCTGTCCCCAAGCATACCTTCGCATCGGGTTGAGAAAATCAATCTTGAGGGGTTAGATGGAATGGGCTATTTTTTCCTTCAAGTGATTGATGGAGAAAAACACAGTGTCGTTAAAATTGTCAGAGGGCGGTAAATGCGGTGTCGGTGACTATTGTCAATTGCCGACACAACGTCAATTTAGCTTTTGGCAAGATTGTTGTTGAATTCAGGTGTTGACGAAGAACTGCCTATGGCCAGTTTCTCAATAGTAAAACTCCCTTCCTCAGTAATTCCCTCTTGTAATACGCACACGTTAGCGAAAAGAATTTAACAGCTTTTGGTCAATTAGCCTTTGGCTGTTGCCGATGGTATCCCTCGACCTTCTAATCGTTGAGATGGACGCCAACGGCTGCATGGCATTTGAATGATGAGACTATTTATTGCCAAGAATGAGGCCTGACACCTCAACATCGAGGCAAACAAGGACAAACACGGACCAATGAACAGAACATTGAACACACTACTGCTGGGCTTACCCCTGCTGCTTTTCGGTTTTACACCAAATGGCGGGGATTTCGGCAAAGCCTTATCTTCCCAAAGTCAAAGGGGGATTTCGACCGAGTGTTACTTCCGGTTAAGGGAAGACGTTCGATCCAACATTCTTTCCCACCTCGATGCATCAGGCTTCGGTAGTCAAAATCTACGGGAGTGCTATGCGTTTCTAGCAACCGAAATCTGCGACAATGGTCTAGACGACGATGCCGATGGGCTAACGGATTGCAACGACGGCGATTGTAATCCAAACATCAGCTTTGTGGTGAATCAACCAACTTGCAGTGGTGGTAGCGTTGGCTCCATTGACCTGACGGTGAGTGGCAGCACAGCGCCTTATGCCTATTTATGGGGCGATATGTTGCCAGAAGCTCGATGGAACTTTGAGAACAACACCAACGACGTGAGCGGCAATGGCCACCACCGGACTGGGTTGTTGCCAACGATTTCCCCGGTTGGCGTAGAGTCCTACAGCAACACCGACTTCAAGGAGGGTAAATATTCGTTCAATTTCAACGGCGGCACCATGCTCCGTTTTGGCATTGATGGCGGTTTCCTCGAAACCGCTTTTTCGGCGCGCACCTACTCGCTTTGGGTAAAACCAGCGAACCTCACCGGCATCAAAGTACTCTTCGAACAAGGCGGCTCGACTTCGGGCTTGGCAGCAAGGTTGAATGGAAACGTGCTGACGGCAGCCTATCGTGCATCCACTACCCAGTACACCACAGGCAGCTTGACTTTCCCTGCTGATGGTGCTTGGCACCACGTTGCGGTCGTTTTTAGCAACGGTACACTGACCTGCTACCTCGATGGTGTGGCCAGCACCAATGCTACTTCTGCGAACACAACCATACCTGCCAATGCAGGCGATGATGCCGTGGGCGGCAGGAACAGCACCGATGCTTTTGCACACAGTGCTGGCAATTACTTTTCGGGCAAAATGGACGATTTCCGTATTTTTTACAGCGCCTTGCCTGCTTCAAGAATTGCGGACATTGCCCGCAACGACGGTGACCGCACCAGCCTTGCCACTGGAACTTACAATGTTACCGTAACAGGCTCCATCGGTTGCTCAAGCGTCAGGAGCTTCACAGTCAATGCCGACAACAACATCACTAGTGGTGGTACGATAGGTGACAACGAGGACAACTGCAATAATTTCAACCCTGCACTCATCACCAGTTTGAGCGACCCAACGGGCGGCTCTGGAACCATTCAATACATCTGGGAGAGGAGCATCAACGCTGGAGTTACTTGGACTGTCATCAATGGCGCAACCTCATCCACCTACGACCCTTCTGTCATTTCACAAACGACCAAATATCGCCGAGGTGCCAGGCGAGCTACCTGCACGCCTTATCTTTATTCCAACGTGGTCACCAAGACCCCCGGCAATTGCCCGGAGAACTGTGGCAACAACTTGGACGACGACGGCGATGGCCTGATTGACGATGAAGACCCTGACTGTGGCGGAAATATCATGACCGTCATTCCAACAGGTTCGTACATCATCAACATGAGCGCACAGCCGCAAACGGCCAACAACGCCTTGAAGCCCTACGGCTTGGTTTGGCACTTGCTGCACTATTTTGAAACACCTGTAATGTGGTCCATCAATCCTGACAAAAGCAAGGATGGCGTGGATTTTACTTACAATGGCATCCAGTACAAGGGCGGGCCTTTTATCGTTTCCGCTGAATACCGCACACCATCCGTGGATAGCCTTATTTCAGTTTGGGAGGCTCAGGGCGTGGAAGGCTTTACCACAACCAGCGAGTTCACAGCGCCCATCAACCGTACCCTCAACTACTCCATGAACTGGACGCTGAACAGCGTGAATGATGGGATAGTCGAAAATTACCTGACACGGGCAGGCATCCCAGAGACTGGTTACGACTGGACGGCTCCGCATGAGTTGAACTGCTGCAATGACGTGTTCCTCATGCCGCACTCAGAACCTGAATGGTTAACGCACAACAGGCTCTATTCGTGGAACGACAGCGAGGCCAACGGTGGCTGCGCAGGCGCCCTTTGGGCAGGTTGCAAGGCGGGTAGCACGGTCGAAAACATCATCAACCCTGCTCTCCCAACTCAGCGGATGAACTTCCTGATGCTCGACCCCATTACGCCGCTGACCAACCCAGCCGTACATGATGGCGACCACGAAGACGGTACCATTCCTCCGCCATATTCTTATGCTTTCCCAGCGCACCCAATCATGCAGTTTATGGGCACGATGGACGGTGCTCAGGAGGGTGGGGCAGAGCAGATTTACTTGCCGACCAACAATTGGCGACCTACCACCTACGTGGGCCAATGGGATGCCACACACCCAGATGTACCGTTGAAATCGCCTGGCCCGGCGGCCAAAATGGCTTTCGGCCCTGCATTTGGTGACCCAACTAGGGGGTACATCATGTACGAAGCGGGACACCGTGTTGACGGCTCTGATTTGCCAGCAAACATTGCTGCGCAACGGGCTTTCTTCAACTTCGCCTTTTTGGCAGTAGGTCAAAAGGCCATTAAGGCAAATGCCAACATCCCCGAGGACATGGAGTCTGGGGTAGCTTACAACCTGTCGGCCAGCGCAACGGGTGGCAGTGGCGTCTATAATTTCCATTGGGAAACCACATGCGGTGGCACGTTTTCAAATCCGTATTCTGCAAATACCAGTTTTACACCGCCAAACGTCCTGACATTCTCCGAGTGTTATATCAAAGTCACCGTGACGGACGACTGTGGTACACGTGTAGGCTTCCAAAACATCTACCTCCGCTTGAGGCCAAGGCCGATGCCTCCGGTAGCCGTGAACGATTATGAGCAAACCAACCCCGGTGAGTCGGTTACGGTCAATGCCTTGGCCAACGACTCTGACCCGAACATGGATCCGCTGGTGGTCAAGTTGCTTGGCAACCCCAACACTGGCAATGGCATCTTCGTCAACAACGGCAATGGTTCCGTTACTTACACTTCCAGATACGACTTCGAAGGTATTGACCAAATCAATTACGAAATCTGCGACAACACTTCGGTAGCCAACGGTGGGCCACTCTGCGACACTGCCACCATTTTCATCACGGTGGATTGGTCGGATGCCAACGGTTGTTTGCCCAACCAGTACTGGGGTGTTTCGGCGCAGGGCAATGCCACCTCTGTGCTTGCCCAAAACTCAATTGGCAACCCGACTCAGGCGCTAGGAGTACCTGTTTTAGTAGTTAACAATAGCACGTACTATGCAAAAATTGATGGCGATGCAGACTATCTGGTGCTGGATTTGGGCTATGATGTGCCTATCGGTGATACCATTTGGCTGCATATCGGTTCTGACGATGGATCCAGTTCTACATTGCGGGTAACGGGTACGCTCAACAGTACCAGTTACACCACCGGTGCAGGTTTCTATGATTTGCAGAGCTACACAACAGTCAAAGACATGAACGACGCCGCTCCAAAGGAGGACGTGGTAGCTTTTGTGCCCAGCACTGGAAAAGTTCGCAGGTTGCGATTTGTCAGGTCTGCTGGTGCTGGCAAGCCCTGCATCAACGGTGTGCGGTACATTGACATGAACTGCTTGAGTGCTGTGCCAGTGGCAAACGACGATGCTGCTTCGCTTTGCGAAGACAATACCGTGATCATTGAAGTGCTGGCAAACGATTCCGACCCTGAAGACCTGCCACTTTCAATTAACATTCTCACGCCGCCATCAAATGGTGTAGCGGTGGTTTTGCCGGATGGTACCGTGCGCTATAAACCCAATGCGGATTACAGTGGCCCGGATAATTTCACTTACCAAGCTTGCAACCCCAGAAATTTATGCGACCCTGCGACGGTCAACATCACTATAAACGACGATTTCTGTCCCCCCGGCTATTACAAGGTGAGTGTAGCCGGGGCATGTTCTGGCAACTGTATTTTGTCGCCTAACAACCCACCGGATGCCATCAACGATTTTGCTACCACGCCAGTCAATACGCCAGTCACCATTGCTGTGCAGACAAACGATATTGACCCAAGTGGCTTGGGTTTGACCACCTATCTGGGGTATTCAAACCCGCCTGACAATGGTACAGTAGCGCTCGATGGCAACAACATCCGCTACACACCAAACAATGGTTTCATCGGGTTGGATACTTTCAACTACAAGATTTGCAATGTTTACGGTTGCGATAGCGCACTCGTCATTGTGGACGTGCTTTGTGCCGACCCGCAGGGCGGCAGGGCCATACAGGGCTTTGTGTTCAACGATGCTGATGGAAGTACAGCATTGAACACCGATGAGGTTGGTATCAGCAATGTCAGGGTGAATCTGTATAAGGACACAAATGCCAATGGCACACTGGATGCAGGTGAGACCAAAATAGATTCTACGCTGACGGACAATTTTGGCAACTATGTTTTCCAATTGGAAAACGGTGCAATTTCCAGTGCGTCTTCACAAACGCACTATGCCACTGTTGCCACGGGCTCCGTTGACAATGGTTATCCCATTTCTAATTCGACAGGTGCGCCAAATGGCAGTTTTGTCAAACTGAATTCTGGCAAGTATGTCATCCTCCAATTTGCCAACACCATACCTACCGGTTCTATTGTTTCTATCTATTTGGCTTCTGACAAGAAGACCGGCAAGGCCGACATAACCAGCTCATTTGATGGTGTCACCTATGGCAACCTCAGCACTTGGCAACCGTCCTATGCCAATGACCAGGGGAGCCCACCTCCTGCGTCCGCTATACAAGTTTTTACCTATCAGGTGACTGCTGCCACTGGCATGAAGTTTATCAAAATTGCTAGGACTTCAAATAATATTTACGTGGATGCGGTCTCTTGGAAAGAAAGTACCGTGGTTGGTTCGGGTGGTAGCTACTCAATTAGCCGCAGCATCAACGCATCTTCCGACGATGCAGAAGAGGAAGGCCCCGATGGTGCGAACCTCGGTGCTGGAGGCATGTACTTAAACAGCACCGATTTAGAAATCGTGCAGGATTTGCAGTCGCCTTCATCTGGTACCCAAAAAATTGGTCTGCGCTTCAGCTCCCTGAGTATTCCTCCCGGTGCAACCATCACTTCGGCTACCCTGCGCTTCAAGGCCATCACTGCCGACTCGCCGAATACGAACAGCGGCGTTACTTCCCTGACCATCAAAGGCCAAGCAGCTGATAATGCGATAACCTTTGCTTCCACGACGAACAATATCTCAAACCGTGTACTGACAACTGCTTCCACGAGTTGGAATCCATCCACTTGGGTGAACGGTACTGCCTATACCTCGCCCGATTTGTCTGCCGTGGTGCAGGAAATCGTGGGCCGACCAGGTTGGTCCAACGGCAACAGCTTGGCATTCGTCATCTCGGGTACGGGCTCACGTAGTGCCAGCTCCTTTGACGGTTCTGCTGCCGATGCACCCGTTTTGAACATAACTTATTCTACCGGAGGCGGTAATAGCAACCATTTCATCTTGCAAGTGAATCCTGCTACCTTCCCACCAAACGCAACACTGACGACGGACAACTCTGAATCGGCTGTGGTGCTGAACAACGGCGAGGTGGACTGTGCCAACAATTTCGGCATCATCACCCACTTGCCACCAGTTGCCCTCCCCGACACGGCTTATGCTGATGCAGGTGTTTCGATTCAAATTCCAATCCTAAACAACGACTACGACCCAGAGGGCACGCCACTGAGTGTGACGCTTTTGACGAATCCGCCTTACGGCACGGCCGTCAACAACGGGTCAGGTATTTTGACTTTCACATCGAATGCAGGCTTCACTGGCTGGCAGACTTTCCTCTACAAAATCTGCGATGCAGGAACGCCTTCCTTGTGCGATACGACCACCGTTTCGGTGCTGGTGCAGCCGCTGGTCAATAGGGCGCCAGAAGCAATGGACGACTACGATACCACTTTTGTCAACATGCCGATAGAAACGGACGTGACGGCCAACGACTTCGACGCACAGTTCGACGTCATGGCGGTGAGCCTAAGCCCAGGCATTTTGCAGCCTGCCAACGGCACGGTCGTGGTGATTTCGAAAAATGAAATCGAGTACATCCCGAACCCAGGTTTTACGGGCGATGATGTTTATCAGTACATCGTCTGTGACGACCGAACGCCATCCCGCTGCGACACGGCCAAGGTGTTTATCCATGTGAAAAACAATCCGCCAGTCGCCCGACCTGACTTCATGACGGGTCAGGTGAACACTCCGCTACAGATTCCAGTGTTGAGCAACGACTTCGACCTGGACGGCCATGCCGTTGTACTGATGAGCGCTGGTACCAATGCTACACCAACCAACGGCCAGACCAAAAAAGGCGGCACGGTAACGGTGAACACCAACGGCACCCCCGGCAATTTTGCCGATGATTATATCAACTACGTACCGGCACCTGGTTTCGTCGGTGTGGACACTTTCTTCTACCGGGTGCGTGATACCGGATTGCCAAACGGCTACGACATCACATGGGTGGAGGTTAGAATCACTGGCTTGATTGACCTTGAGTTGACGAAGTCCGTCAACCCAGCTGTCAGTGGCGTCAACCAGAACGTGACTTTCACGCTGACGCTGCTGAACAAAGGTCCAGCCAATGCTTCAGGAGTGTTGGTGAAAGATAAACTTACCAATAGTTACCAGCACATCAGCGACAATGCTGGCGGCATGTACGACCCCGTTTCGGGTGTCTGGTATGTGCCTGCGATTGCTGTCAACCAGACCCGGACCTTGACGATCACCGCCAAAGTCCTGAATGGCACCAACACGAAAAACGTGACCGAGGTAATTGCTGCAGACCAAAAAGACGTGGACTCCACGCCTGACAACGATGATGGTGACCAGAGTGAGGATGATGAAGATGCTGCCACACCAACCCTTGTCGAAATCTGTGGCAACGGCACCGACGACGATGGTGACGGCTATGCCGACTGTGCCGATACCGATTGCAGCGGCGTGCCGAATGCTGGCCCCGACGCAATCGTATGCACTGGCTCCAGCACATCACTTTCCGCAACTGCTACTGGCCCATTTTCACCATACACCTTCACCTGGTCACATAGCCTAGGCAGCGGTGCAGCGAAAACGGTGACCCCAATTTCAACAACTACCTACACCGTGACCATCACAGGCACCAATGGCTGTACTGCTACCGACCAAGTGGTCGTGACGGTGAACCCACGCCCGACGGTAACAGCTGGTGCTAGCCAAACCATTTGCAATGGAACTAGCGCAACGCTGACAGTTTCTGCTTCAAACGGTGCTTCACCCTACACCTTTGCCTGGAGCAATGGCTTGGGCACTGGCGCATCAAAAACAGTGACGCCAAGCAGCACAACTACCTACACGGTTACAGCAACGGACAGCTACGGCTGCACCGCCACTGCCCAAACGAGCGTGGTGGTGAGCGCAGTGCCCGTCGCCAATGCAGGGCCAGATATTGCCATCTGCGATGACAACGCTACTTTTTTGAGTGCAACAGGTTCTGGAGCGCCAAGCCCATTCACCTACAACTGGAGTAATGGTGTATCTGGTGCTACTCAAACCGTGTCCCCAGCCGCCACAACTACTTACACGGTGACGGTTACAAGTGCAAATGGCTGCTTCGCCACCGACTCAAAACTGGTGACGGTACAGGCTTGCGTCGAGATTTGCAACAACGGCATTGATGACGATGGTAATGGACAGACGGACTGTGCCGACCCGATTTGTGGGCCTACGGCCAATGCTGGTTCGGATATTTCCATTTGCCCCGGCAACTCGGCGCTGCTCAGTGTCGGTGTGACGGGCGGAGCTGCGCCTTACACCTACGCATGGAGCAACGGCTTGGGCGCAGGTGCTACGAAATGGGTAAGCCCCACCACCACCACGACCTACACGGTGACGGTAACTTCTGCTTCAGGCTGTACCAGCACTGACCAAGTTTCAGTGATTGTTATGGCTTGCAGCGAGGACTGTACCAACGGCATTGACGACGACGGCGATGGCCTTGTTGACTGTGACGACCCTAACTGTACGGGCGTGACGGCTCCCGTGTTGGTGGATGACAACTACATCACATGCCCAGGTATGACTTATTCAGACCGGGTAACTTACAACGACGGCAACTTGAACAACCCAGTTTTCAGCATCGTGACCATGCCGACGCACGGTACGGTGACCATTGACTGGACGGGCAAATTCACTTATATTCCCAATTCATTTTTGTGCGTGACTGACCAGTTCACGTACCAAGTCTGCAATCAAACTTCAGGTTGCTGCGACGTGGCAAATGTGACTATCGTCTTGGGCGATAACACGCCGCCACTGTTGACAAACGTGCCAGCAGACCTGACCATCAGTTGCGACGACGCTGTGCCGGATGCGCCGGTGGTCACGGTATTCGACAACTGTGCTGGTGTTTTCATTGATTTCGATGAAACATCCAGCCAGAACTATGTGGGCGCCTGTGGCTCCTACACCATTACCCGCACCTGGACGGCTACCGACTTCTGCGGCAACGTTGCGACCGACAACCAGAAAATCACCGTGCTCGACCAGACAAAACCAGAGATTTTTCAGGTTTACACTTTGGATGACGGCTCGAAACTGGTGGCAGGTTTTGCGCAGCGAGTTACCCACGATTGGAAGTACGTGCGTTTCCCAATCATTTTCAAAACTGCTCCCGTTATCTTGGTGACGCCAAGCACCAATGTGGATGCCACGCCAGTTGCAGCAAAAGTGCGCAACATCACGACCCAAGGTTTCGAAATGCGACTCCGGGAAGAGGAAGCGCTGGATGGCCTGCACGGCTTGGAGTCCGTGTCGTGGGTGGCAGTGGAAGCCACGGCCCAAACAAACGGATTCAAGATGGAAGCAGGTACGATGGCCAATGTCAACGAGAACCTGAACACCATCAATTTTGCCAATAGCTACGCGGTTGCGCCAATTTTCTTCTCGGCCTTTAATTCCGACAAGCAAACAGACCCGGCAACCCTGCGCCATACCAGCTTGACGGGTACGAATGTGCAGCTTTTTGCGCAGGAAGAACAATCGGCTGATACAGAGGTAAGCCGCCTCAACGAGACGGTGGGCTACATGGCCATTGAGCCAGGTTCGACTTTGGTTGATGCAAGTGGCAACGATTTTGGCGAAGCTGGCACAATGAACGTAACCAATGCTTGGGCCACGGTGAACCTGGCCAACCGCTACACAAAGCCGGTGATTATCATTGGCGGGGTGACCAACAAAGATGCGCAACCTGTGACGGTGAGGGTTCGGAACGTCACCACCAACAAATTTGAGGTCAGGCTACAAGAGTGGAACTACTTGGATGGGAATCACCCTGCCGAGGCCATCTCTTGGATGGTGGTGGAGGGTAGCATACCTGCCAACCGTGACTTCTATTGTGATGGCAAAGCAGACAATTTGCAGGAAAACATCAATATTTTCGCTTTGGACAACTGCGATGACTTGGTGGCTTTTGATTACACCGAATTCTCCAGCATCGACAATGCTAGTATGGTGAGCAACCATGCCTGGACGGCCATCGACGACTGCGGCAACACGACGCTGCTGAACAGGTTGGATACTTGTTTTGTGGCTGCGGTGCAGGTAAAAGCAGGACTGTACGGCCCCATCACCAACAACGGTGGCAGCAACTTGATGCGTGACGATTTGCGCAGCCAAGACCTCGTGCCAATTGTCGAGCCTTACTCCGAGCTACCTGGCTACCCGTATGTTGACAACGTGGGGACTACTGTCACGATTTGCCACCACCCCGACCAGGTTGACCAGCAAGCTATGGACATTTCACTGGACGATTTGCAAATGCACCTCGACCACGGAGACGTGATTGGCAGTTGCGGGCTACCACCTGCATCACTGCCAAGCGAATCGCCTTCTGCCAATTTCCGCACGATTGCTGATGGCCTCTGGACCAATGCTGCAACTTGGCAGGGCGGGTTAATTCCACCAACGGGAAATGTGACAAATAAGATAATCAGCATAGAGCATGATATTGAGTTGCCTACGGGGGATATTACCTTGAAAAACGGCTCAAAATTGTTTGTCACCAACAGCAGTCTCAAATTCACCAATGGTAGTTTAACACTGTTTAATTCTGAACTATTCATATCAAATTCAGTGGTTGAAATCAGTGGTGATATTTATTCATGGACGGGTTTGGTTAAGATTGATGTCAAAAACTCCGAAATCAAAACTGGTGGGGATTTCGTTAATGAGAGCGGGATTCGAAAGTTGGACAATGTATGTGTAACTGTTGGGAATAATTACGTATGTGGCTATTCGGGCGTAGTTGATACCTTGATAAATACAACGGTGAACGTCCAGGCCATTGTCAGGATCTACAATTCTGGCAAGGTGTATGTGAAGGACTCAAAATTCAGGCTTGCAAATGGCAACTTCCAGTTGGAAGGCTCCAGTTTGATAAATGGCACTGGGTTGACGCTGTTGCTGGAAAATGGCAACTTGGTTAGTCCTGTAGATGGTTGGGCTGCTGGCGTCAATAAATACTGCATCGCAGGTACGCAAAGCATCCCCACACAGTACCTGCCAGCAGTAGAGGAGTGCAGCAACATCACCAACCTGTTCCAGTCTTGCGACCCCGACAATATCCTCATCAATGCAGGCAATGGCGGCGGTTCTGGCGGTAGTGGCACCAACAATGGCGACGACCAAGTGTACAGGGCCAGTACTGGCGTGATTGCACCAGCGGTGTTGGATGTGACAGGGCCAAGCGCTGTGGTGGATTGGCTCTTGGTGGAACTCCGCAACCCTGACAACTTGGCGCAAGTGCTCGGTTATTCCACGGTGGTGATGAACCGGGATGGTCGTGTGTTCACAGAAGAAGGAGATTCGGTGATTATCTTCAAGGGCTTGCCGGAAGAGGAGTATGTCGTATCGGTACGGCACCGCAACCACCTTGGCCTGATGACGGAGTTTCCGGTTTTCTTGACCATTTCTAACCCGCCACTCGTTGATTTTACGGATACAACCACGCCTGTTAAGGGAAGTTCTGCAGGCAGGATACATAACGGAAAGCGCCTCATGTGGGGAGGTGATTACAACGGTGATGGTAGAATTATCTACCAAGGCCCGAATAATGATGTTTTCTACTTGTTCTCGAAGGTGCTTGGAGCTGCCGAAAACACTACAAACCTTGCCAACTTTATCATTGTCGGCTATGAAATGCATGACTTTAACCTCGATGGTAAGGTGATATACCAAGGACCAAACAACGACCGTGCGCCACTGCTCTACAATACGATTTTGTCGCATGCTGGCAACGGAAGCTTTTTGGCTAATTACATCGTTATGGATTTTATTCCTTGATTTTGAATGATTTAAAGAGGAGGGTTTGGTTTAAAATTAAACCCTCCTTTTTAGGGTTTTCTATTATCATAAATAATCGAAATTAAGAGCAAAATAGTAGTAGTGGTAAGGGTTTAATTACTATCTTCGCATCCTCTCATTAGTCTAGTCTCACTCGCAATAATGAATCGCTGTTGCATGGCGATTATCCCAGCTTATAGATGGAGTAGCTTTGAACGTATGCCTGCATATTTCATGGAAAATATGTATGACATGGTTTAGGTTATTGGCTCTAAATTGAGCAGAAAACACGACGTAAATGTTTAGAGATGAGACAAACACTAAAATTCAAATTATGCAGACTGACGATAATTCTATCAATCAGCATTCTGACAAACGCAATGGCAAATCAGCCATTGAATCTACTACCTCAGCCCAACCAACCAACTTTTGCAATGCAAAAAATGGAGCAGTTGAAGGCAAGTGTAAATCGCAAAACTTTAGGGAAATTTCACTTATCCTTACCTTTTTCGACCACACATCAGGTCCAATATAAAGCCGGTTTTTGGGTTCCCGAAAATTGTTCCAATGGATTGGACGATGACGGAGATGGCTTTATTGATGGTGCCGACCCAGACTGTGGTTGCCTTCAAACCATCATGTTGGTGGCACGGGACAATGGTGTAATTCTAAGTGTCAATTTGGCCACAGGTGGAACCAGCAGTGCTGCAACGTCCTCACCGTATGTTACTGGTAATTTGAATGCATTGGCGGCAAATCCAGATAACAACCTCGTCTATTATTGCCGTGACAAAAAGGTTTATTACTGGATTCCATCCTCTGGTACACATGGTGTGGTAGCTGACCTTGCAGGCCAAATTGGCAATAACGAATCGCTCAGCAGCGGCGGTGGAGAGTATTTTGCTGGCTATATTTACTTGGGCACAGAGGCCGGAAATCCTGGCACATCACCAAAAATATGGCGTTTGCAATTGTCAGCCGATGGTAAGTCATCGGTGGGTAGTCCCGTCAACTTGAACGTGCCGATACCCAACCAACTTTCTTGGGGCGACATGATTGCTACCTTGGAAGGTGGGCATACGGTTATATATGGCATGGCGGCAGCCAGCAAGAGTTTTTTCTTTAAGTACAATATCAATACTTCCCAATACACACTGATAAGAAACGACCTGCCCACGGAGATGCAGTTAGGCGTTGATATAGAGGGCAATACATGGGCTGGTAGTTTGTCCAGTGGCATGATTCAAAAGATTAACCGGACGAACGGCTATTTTTACGGCAATACCATTAGTTTCGGCGGAAAAATATGGGATTTGACAGGCCCTATCAACTGTCCACAGGTCGCAGAGAAATGCAGCAACGGCATTGATGATGATGGAGATGGATTAGTTGACACCCAAGACCAAGACTGCCTTTGCCCCACCTTTACACCAAATGATGCCACTACCCGCAGCATTTGCGAAGGACAATCAGTGGCATTTAATGTGAATACAAATGCGCCCAACCCTCCTTATTCCTATATCGAATATTACAGGTTTAATACTCCGCAGACGAACCCATATTTATCCACTGACCCAAAAGTGTGGCTGGGCGAATATGCGAACACAACAGGGACGGGTACTTTGACCGCCAACAACTTTCCAAATACGACCAATGGCGACGTGACTTATTATGTATATGGTTGCGTAAAACCTGCACCACTTTTTCCGGCAAGTTGTGCGCCACTGGTCGCATACACCATCACGGTGAAGCCTGCGGCTAACTTGGATGCTGGCTCAGACATGACCATTTGCGCAGGCACAACCGCTACACTCAACGCTGCGGCAGTCAATGCACCTGGCCCCATGACCTATTCATGGAGCAATGGATTGGGCACTGGCGCAAGCAAGACGGTAAATCCTGCTTCCACGACCACCTACACCGTGACGGTAACAGCTGGTAGCGGCTGTACATCAACCGACCAAGTTGTAGTTACCGTGAAGCCTTCGCCTAGCGTCAATGCGGGTACAGACAAGAGCATTTGCGCTGGTGGAACAGGTACTTCACTGAACGCAGTCGGCAGCGGAGGCGTTGGCCCCTACATCTACCAATGGAGTCATGGACTGGGCAGCGGTGCATCGAAATCCGTGAACCCCACCAGCACCACAACTTATACGGTAACGGCTACTTCAAGCAATGGATGTATCGGTACCGACCAAGTAAAAGTAACGGTGAACCAGTGCGTCGAAAACTGCACAAACGGCATTGACGACGACCAAGATGGCCTAGTGGATTGTGCTGACCCTGGTTGCGGAATAAACACAGAAGCAAATAACTTTTTCTCTGGCTGCCCTGGCGACCAATTCACGTTGTCGGTTTCGGCAACCGGCGCCAGTGGCTCTTTTACCTACTCTTGGAGCAACGGCCTTGGCACTGGCCCAGTAAAAGTGGTATCGCCAGTAGTCTCGACGGATTACACCGTGACCGTGACACCCTCTGTGGGTTGCACTGCCACTCGAACCATCCAAGTGCTGATTTCCAACTGCCCGGAAAACTGCACGAACGGCATTGATGACGACGGTGACGGCCTCGTTGACTGTGCCGACCCCGACTGCTCATTGATTGGCGCTCCGGCACTTGCAAACGATTTGTACACCACTTGCCCTGGCGCACCCTACACCGATAGGGTAATTTACAACGACGACAACCTGCAAGACCCCGCATTCAGCATTTACAGCTTGCCAGCAAATGGCAGCGTGACCATTGACGGTACAGGCAAGTTCACCTACACCCCCAACGGGCAAAACTGCGGAATGGACGCCTTCGTTTACCAAGTTTGCAACCAAACAAGTGGTTGTTGCGCCCAAGCTACCGTGACCATCTTGCTCGGCGATACAAATGCACCAGTGATGCTGAATTTGCCGGCGGATGTCACCATCAGCTGCGACGATGAAGTGCCACAACCCCAGCAAGTGCTGGCTTATGACGAGTGTCCAGGTATATTCATGGACTTTGACGAAACAACTTCCCAGTATTCCCAAGGGGGTTGCCAAACCTTCACTATCACCAGAACTTGGACAGCATCCGACCTTTGTGGTAACTCCGTGACAGGCGACCAAGTCATCACGGTGCAAGACCTTTCTGCACCCCAAATACAGCGGCTTTACACCCTTTCGGGCGGAAAGAAACTCATATCAGGCAATGCCGCCTTGACCACCGAGCTGTGGAAGTATGTCTCCTTTCCGGTCACCTTCAGCAGTGTGCCGTTGGTTTTTGCTCAAGTCATCACGGAAAGCGAGGCAGACGCAGCGTCCGTGCAAGTGAGAAACGTGACCACGCAAGGATTTGAGCTGCGGCTGGCAGAACAGGAAGCTTCATCCGGCAAGCACCTGCCCGAAACGGTTTCATGGCTTGCGCTGGAAGAAGGCACCGCCGTTACAACTTCGTTTGGGTTGGAGGCTGGTTCGCAAAGCGGAACCACCAGCGCACCAACCACGCTGAACTTTGACCTGACATTCTCGGTGCCACCCGGATTGATTGCCACCGCCCAGACGACCAACGAACTCGATGCAGCAACGCCCCGGTTCAACAGCATTTCAAGCATCGGCGGACAGGTTTTCATGGACGAGGAAACGTCAAAAGATGGTGAAACCACCCATGCCGCCGAAACGCTTGGCTACCTGGCCTTGACCGCAGGCGTTGACATCACCGACCAAAATGGCGAGTTTATTGGCGAGACGGGCACCATCAGCCTGACCAATGCCTGGACGAATATTCCACTCCGGCGGAAATACACCAAGCCCATCGTCATCATGGGCGGTGCCACAATGAACGATGGCGACCCCGTGACCCTTCGGGTAAAAGGCGTTACCACTACCGGTTTTGACGCTCGCCTGCAAGAATGGTCGTACCAAGATGGCAGCCACGGTCAGGAGCAAGTCAGCTACTTTGTCGTGGAGGGTAGCATACCTGCCGAAGAGGGCTACTACTGTGATGGCAAGGCGACCAATTTGGTGGCCAACCAGACTGTTTTTGTCCACGACAACTGCGATGACCAGCTCAGTTTCGGGTACGTTGAAACCGAGGAAATGCAGGCCACTGGCATGATGACCACCCGCACTTGGGCAACCATTGACGACTGTGGCAAAACGACCATTGTCAGCCGAAACGATACCTGCACCATCGCTGCCGTTCGGATAAAGGCCATGTTGCACGGTGCTTTCTTCGGCAATGGCGGGACAAACCTGATGCGTGATGACCTTCGCACCAAGAACTACATCCCCACGTTGGAGCCGTTTACCAACTTTGGCAGCTTCCAGCACGAAGGCAAGGGTGGGGGAGAGGTGTTGCAGCCTGCACTCCTTCAAATCACAGGTGACAATGCCATCGTGGATTGGGTTTTTGTGGAAATCAGAGACTCGGTGGCCAGCAACAACGTCTTGGCCACCAAGTCGGTACTGTTGCAACGCGACGGCGATGTCGTGACCGCTGACGGTTCTGATGTGCTGGTATTCTCGAACCTGCAAGAAGGCAAGTATTATGTATCGTTGCGCCACCGCAACCACATTGGGGTCATGACCGATGCCACATTTTTGCTCAATTCTGTGGCACCACCATTGGTTGATTTCACGGAAATGTCAATGGGCGTGAAAGGCTGGAACGAAGCTGGTAAACTGGTAAACGGCAAGCGAATGTGCTGGGCGGGCGACCTCAACAGCGACCGAAACGTGATTTATCAAGGCCCCAACAACGATGTGTTTTACCTGTTTTCCAGGGTTCTTGCCGATCCACTCAACACCAACAACCTGGCGAATTACATCGTGCCGGGCTACGAGCGCACCGACCTGAATCTGGACGGCAAGGTGATTTACCAAGGCCCCGGAAACGACAGGGCCAACATCCTGAACCTGACCATTTTGGGTCACTCGAACAACCCCTCCTATTTGGCGAATTTCATTGTCAGGGAGTATTTACCATAAAGTTTTATTGTTCTTTTTAGACAAAAGCGTGGTAGGCAAGTGCCTGCTGCGCTTTTTTATTTTGCCATTTTTTCTTTGGAATGATTTTTGGCGGCATCGCATGTTCTTCAGTTTGCAATATTCCCCCCTTTCAGATTGCTACTGTAAATTTCAATTTTTGCGAATCTAGCAAACACTTTTGCAGCAAACCTTTTTCACAAGTCTGTAAGTCCTCACCCTGTAACTGAAAGTATCCCCCTCTTCGGCTTTCGGTTTCCGTTGCGTTCCATCTAAGCAAATCCGGGCTTCAAGCCCAAACAGCTCGTACCATGCCCTGCTTGGCGTGGGCCGTGCATTAAATTTTTTAGGAACATGAGAAAGAGGATTACTGCACACCTTGGCATACTCGCCATCGCTTCAATTTTTGTTCAAACATTGGCATTTGGTTCACAGCCTAGCATTGTTAGCCATTTTGCGGCAAAGACATGGCAGCAGCTTGCCAGCTTGGTCAACTGCCAGTTGCAGGAGCTAGTGGGAGAACCACAACAGTCGGCTAGCTGTGACATTGAGCTTGGATTCGAGGTTTACGATGCGACCTGCTTCGGGCTTGCCGATGGCAGCATTGACATGACTTTCTTGAGCGGGATACCTCCTTTTGAAATTGACTGGGACAACAACGGCACTGGCGACAACGACGACCCAGAAGATTTGTCAATGCTGGCACTTGGCACCTACTCCGTCACGGTCACCGACGGAGATGGCTGTATCGGCTTAGGTTCTTTCGATATTTATGCGCCTGATGAACTGCTGCTTGATGGAGAAATAACCAACGTTTCCACAAATGGCGGCAACGACGGAGCCATACTTTTGTTGGCAAGTGGCGGTACGCTGCCCTACACCTTTGATTGGGACAATGATGGCGAAGAAACGCCCGACGACGACGACCAAGACCTGGTCGGGGTGGAAGCCGGAACCTACAATGTCACTGTAACTGATGCCAACGGTTGCTCCCAGACCGCATCGTTTCAAGTCGAAGCACCCAATTGCGACCTTTTTCTTTCCAGCACTGCTCAGTCTTCTACCTGCCAATCTTCCGCCAACGGTTCCATTGACCTCTTGGTTGAATTTGGAACACCGCCATACTCCTACGACTGGTCGAACGATGGTGCGGAAGCACCCGACAACGATCCCGAAGACCTCAGTGGCTTGCCTGCGGGCAGCTACACAGTCACAGTCACCGATGATGCGGGCTGTACTGCCACGCTGACAGAAACAGTTGGAGCATCTGACCCCATTGACATCACCGGCAGCGTCAGTGACGTGACCACCCAGGGCGGCAACGATGGCTACATTGACATTACCGTTTCTGGCGGCCTTCCGCCATTTACCTTCGATTGGAGCAATGATGGCCCTGAAGCTCCCGACGATGATTTTGAAGATGTTTTTGACTTGGTGGCAGGCACCTACACCGTGACCGTGACTGATGAGAGCGGCTGCATGGGCACCTCCAGTTTTGACGTCAATGCGCCGCTGGTTTTTGACCTTGCGCTTCGCAAAACGCTTTCGCCGAACCAATCGCCGATAGTACAACCGGGCGACCTCGTGAAGTTCACCATCACCATTTTCAACCAAGGCCAATTGGCTGCCACCAATATTTTGGTGATTGATTATGTGCCAACGGGGATGACCTTCAGTGTTCAGCAAAATACAGGTTGGACCAATTTTGGAGCAGGCCCCGTTTGGTTCATCAGCAACTTGGCCCCGGGTGCGACGCTTTCAAAAGAAATAAACCTCAACGTCAGTGCCAACTTGCCAAATGGGACGGTACTGCGCAATTACGTGGAAATTTCCGCAGCTGACGACGCCGACCCCAACACTACCGACCTGCCAACTGACATTGACTCCAGCCCCAACGCTTTCCCACTTGACGATCCCGGTGGGCTTCCCGGCAGCCCAGCCGACGATGTGATTACTGGCGATGGCACTGGCCTTCCCGGCTCCAACAACCCTGCCACCGACGAAGACGACCACGACGGTGCTGCTGTTGAGGTAAATATTCCTTCCGTCAGTTTGGGTAATCTTGTTTTCCTTGATTTGGAAAACGATGGCATTTTCAACAACAACGATGTTGGTCTTGGCAATGTGGAGGTCGAGATTTACGATGCAGGCGCCGACCAAGAACTCGGTACTTTGGACGACCAATTTATTGACAATCAATTGACTACATCAACTGGTCAATACCTTTTTACAGGACTTCCCAATGGTTTTTACTACGTGGTGCTCAATGGTAACGGCATCCCGTTCAACCATTTTTCGTCAACTGGAGATGGCATTTACGACATGGACGGAGCTGGTCCATTTGAGCCAGCTTTCGGCACCAACAACAATGTAGATGACAGCGACGATGGTACCCAAATCGGCAGTGTCATCATTTCGGAGATCATCGAACTTTCGTTGGGAAACGAGCCTGGTGGTAACCAGAACGCTACCGTTGATTTTGGACTTTATGAGCCTCAACCGCTCCCGTCGCTGACGCTTGGCAATCTCGTCTTCTTGGATTTCGACAATGACGGTGTTTTCAGTGGCATTGATGCAGGAATCGAGGGTGTGGAGGTGGAATTATGGGATGCTGGCCCCGATCAATTGAAAGGCACCAACGACGATTGGTTCATCGAAAGTCTGTTCACTGGCTTGCTGGGTGAGTACTATTTTACAAACCTGAGCGATGGTTTTTATTACGTCGTGCTCAACGGAAATGGCATTCCTTTCAACCATTTTTCCTCCACTGGCGACGGGCCATTTGACATGGACGGGATAGGGCAGTTTGAGCCTGCCATCGGTGTCAATGATGATATTGACGACAACGACGATGGCTCTCAAATGGGCGCAAGCGTCATGTCGGAGGTCATCGAGCTGGTGCTCGGCAGCGAACCCGGTGTCAACGATAATTACACCGTTGACTTTGGTTTTTACGAGCCGCAAACATCGCCCACGCTGACGCTTGGAAACCTCGTGTTCTTGGATTACGAAAACGATGGCATTTTCAACAACTCAGATACAGGAATCGAAGGTGTGGAGGTGGAGCTTTGGGATGCTGGCCCCGACCAAACGAAAGGTACCAACGATGACGAACTCATTGATAATCAATACACAGTCGTGTTTGGTGAGTATTTTTTTACTGGCTTGAGTGAAGGATTTTACTACGTCGTTTTGAATGGCAATGGCATTCCTGCCAACCATGTTTCTTCCACAGGCGACGGCGTTTTTGACAACGACGGAGCTGGCTTTTACGAGCCTGCCGCAGATCCCGACGACGATCAGGACGACACCGACGACGGCACACAAATGGGCCAGCAGATAATGTCTGGGGTGATTGAACTCACGTTTGGCAATGAACCTTTCGGCTTCGAAAATCACACTGTTGATTTTGGGCTTTACGAGCCAGCGGCACAACTGACATCTCTCGGTGATTTTGTTTGGTTTGATGAAAACCACAACGGTCAGCAAGACCCCTCCGAATCGGGCGTGGCAGGTGTCATCGTGGCCCTGTACGGTGCGGGCCAAGATGGAGTGAAAGGTGGCGGCGATGACTATCTTTTCGATTTGCAAACGACCCTGTCAGACGGCATTTACTTGTTTCAAAACATCCCGGCAGGCATTTATTACGTGCTGCTCGACCCCACGACACTTCCTGCGAACTACCACCCAACTGCGCAAAACCAAGGCAACGATGCAACGGACAGTGACGCCGATGCGATGGGAATGACTGCAGAAATTGCCCTCGAATCTGGGGTTGTGAAGCTGGACGTTGACTTCGGCTTGGAGCCAGAGCCTGCCAGTTTGGGTAACTTCGTCTGGCAGGATTACAACGGGGACAACCTGCAAAACCCCGGCGAACCCGGCGTGGCGGGCATTACCGTTCACCTTTTTGACACGGGCATGGACGGCGTGATTGGCAACGACGACAACCAAATTGCAACCGACATCACCGATTCGAATGGAGCCTACGGCTTCAACGACCTCGACCCCGGCAGCTACCACATCGTATTTGACCTCACCGATTTGCCAGCAGGTTTTTATCCCGTAAGTGCCAATGTTGGTGCCAACGACGACACCGACAGCGACGCCAATGCAATGGGCGCTACTGGCATCTACCAACTCGCAGCTGGGGAGGTGCAAAACAGCGTTGACTTTGGCGTTTACTCGCCGGACTTCGATTTATCGCTCACCAAAAACCTCGCCGCTGGCCAGTCCAGTTTTGTGAACGTGGGCGACGAGATTTCCTATACCATTCAAGTGACCAACCAAGGCGACAACCCCGCCTACAACGTGAGCGTAGTGGACCACCTGCCCACAGGCATGTTGTTCAGCCCAAACAACACGGGCTGGAACCTCCTCGACCCGCAGACTGCGGAAACAACCATCGCTGGGCCAATCATGCCGGGTCAGTCCGTTTCCCTGCAAATCCTGATGATTGTGCAGTACGGTGCTGCTGGCGCAACGATGGAGAACATGGCCGAAATAGCTGGTGCGTGGGACATCAACGGCAATCCCGCCAACGATACTGACTCAACCCCTTACAACGCTGAACCTACCGAGGATGACCTTGGCCAAGTGCCCATCGAGCTGATGCCGCATGACCCAACTGGTTGGATTTACTGTGATAAAACGGGACGAATCATTGCAGGTGGCACCATCTCGGTCACTGGCCCGAACGGTATTCCCAACGACCAGGTCATCATCATCCACGATGGTTCGAGCGGCTACTACGAGTTCTACACCGATGGAACGCCGGGCACTTACGTTCTCGACTACTCACACCCTGCCGGGTATCCCCTGAGCAGCACCTGTAATGAATTGGCGGGGCCTTTCGACCCGACCGGACTGCCCAATCCGGTAGTTTTTGGCGTGGACACCCTCAACGCCAGCTATCTTTCCGATGCCGATTGCGCCAGCAATTTATACTACTTGTCTTTTGAAATTGAGCCAGGCGACCCCAATATCTACCTGAACAACCTGCCAGTGAGCTGCGTCTTCATCAGCGCCACGGTCAGTGATGATACTAATTTCAACGATGCAGCCGACCCTGCTGATATGCCGATTGTTGGCACAACGGTTTACCTCTACGACTGCGCCGACTTGGTCACGCCAATCGCCACCAGCTCGACAGACTCCACTGGCCGCTACGAGTTCGACGGCCTTGTTGCTGGCGACTATGTGGTGGGATACCCCACGACGCCGGGCATTCGTTTCGTGTCCACAGGGCCTATCAACCAATCTGGTTTTTCCAACTGCATTTCGTTGACTTGGGGCGAATGTGACACGGTCACGCACATTGGCCGATATGCCTGTCCGACCATCAACGTTGGCCCGGACATTGACCACTGCTCCAGCGCAAACGCATCGCAATTGGACGCAAACCTGACGCATGGCACGGGTAATTTCACCTGGACGCCACCAACTGGGTTGAGCAACCCCAACATCGAAAACCCCATCGCTTCGCCTGCGGTGACAACCAATTACATCGTCAACTTCAACGATGGCTTCGGCTGCGTGGACTCCGACACCATCCGGGTGACGGTGGGAAGCTCCACGCCGTATTTGTCCAACATGCCGTTCACCGACACGACCGTCCAGTGTGCGCCATTGCCTTCCGAAACGCCAGTATTTGCTGACGACTGCGACCCTAGCCTGACCATCGTGGCCGATACCACCGATGTGCCGATGCCTTGTGGGTTCATGCGTGAGATAACTTGGGTGGCCACCAACGACGAGGGCAACACCGCAACATTCACGCAAATGTTCACCGTGCAAGACACACAAGCCCCGACGTTGACGGCCAGCCACGCCTTCTTTGGGCCAATCCTGCACGGCGATACGCTTTATGCCGACTGCTCGATGATTCCTTCATTGGATTCCATCGGCTTCGCTTCTTTTGACAACTGCGGGGTGCCGACCGTGAATTTCACTGAATACTTCGACATCGGAAACTGCCCAGTGGATGGCTATCTCCAAATAATGCACTGTGGATGGACTTCCACCGACGCCTGTGGCAATGTGGACAGCTTGTTCTTCACCGTGATCATCTATGACAACTTGCCGCCAGTGCTCTCGCCAGCACCTGCCAACTTGTTGGTGAGTTGCTCCGCAATACCACCACCAGCCATGCTCACTGCCACCGATAATTGCGCCGAGTCCCTGAATGTGGTAGTGGACGAAGTGGAAACGATGGACGCCAACGGTTGCACCAGTCAAATCATCCGCACTTGGACGGTGGAGGACTATTGCGGCAATACGGCTTCCGCTTCGCAAATCATCACAGTTTTCGACAATCAAAACCCAAGTTTGGTGGGTGTTCCTGCCAATACCACCTTGAATTGCTCGGCCAGTGTTCCCGCCCCACCAGTTGTGACAGCCACTGACAACTGCGACAACGATGTGCCTGTTACCTTCAACCAGTTCGTCACAGGCGACACAACCACTGGCTGCTACGCCATCATCCGAAACTGGACAGCCACCGACAACTGCGGCAATACTGCCAGCGCCACCCAGAACATCAGCATCTCAGACACCACGCCGCCCACGTTGGTTGGAGTACCTGCCGACACCAACTTGAGCTGCCAGGCTACCATTCCTGCTGCACCAGCTGTGACAGCCACCGATGCCTGCGACAGCAGTGTGCCTGTGACCATGTCCCAGTCGTACATCGGCGACCCGACGACGGGCTGTTTTACGCTGGTGCGCACTTGGACTGCCACCGACGATTGTGGCAACACGGGCTCTGCTTCGCAAAATATCGTTGTTTTTGACAACAGCGGCCCAGTGTTGGCGGGCGTCCCAGCCGATTTGACCATCGCCTGCGGCACACCTGTGCCAGCACCGCCTACAGTCACCGCCACGGACAATTGCCACGCAATCGGCACAGTGAGCTACAACCAGACGACGAGTGGCAACCCCAGCACTGGCTGTTACGTCATCACCCGCACTTGGTCGGCGAGCGACCCCTGCGGCAATACTACCATGGATTTGCAGGTCATCACCGTAGAAGACACCATTGCACCGACACTCTCGGCACAGCCTGCCGATTTGGCGCTGAGCTGTGCTTCCAGCATCCCCGTTGCGCCCGTCATCACGGCTACCGATAACTGCGACGGCAACGTGCCAGTCATCCTTTTTGAGTCGCCAACCGGCAATCCGGCGGGCTGCAACTACCAGCTCCTGCGCATCTGGGCTGCTGCCGACGATTGCGGCAACGCCGTGACCTGGACGCAAACCATCACCGTGAACGATACCGTGGCACCTGTGCTGGTAGGCACCATCCCTGCCAACACGACCATCGACTGCGGTGCGCCACTTCCGGCACCGCCCGTCATCACCGCCACCGACAACTGCGACGCCAGCGTGACCGTGACAATGACCCCGACTTATTTCGGTGACCCGGCCACAGGCTGCTACATCCTCACCCGAACTTGGACGGCCACAGACGATTGTGGCAACAGCGTTTCAGCTTCGCAGGACATCATGGTGCGTGACCTTGTGCCACCCAATTTCGTTGGTTTGCCGAATGGCGGAACGGTCAGCTGCGACAACATACCAGGCAGCAACGTGACAGCTACTGACAACTGCGATGCCACTGTGACAGTCGTGGTTACCGACAACATCCAATCGAGTGTGCTGGGCTGCGTGACGCAAGTCGTGCGCACTTGGACGGCAACTGATGCTTGCGGCAACACCCGAATCGCTTCACGTACCTACACCGTCGTCAACGATGATGTGCCAACGATTACCATCACAGCGCCTGGCATGACGGGCGTTCAGGATGGGGATGTGCTATTTGTGGAGTGTGATGATTTGATGGGATTGAGTGCAACGAGCGCCACTGCCTCCAGTGATTGTTGTGGTGCTGCGACCGTCACTTTCCACGAAACCGTGTCGGCACAGAGCTGCCAAAATTCCGGCTATTTGGCGGTCATGAATTGCGGCTGGATTGCCACTGACTGCTGCGGCAACTCGGACAGCCTGTTTTTCACGGTCTATGTTTTCGACAACACGCCACCAGAATTGATTGGCGTGCCCGACAGTTTGGTGTTGCCAGTGGGTAGCCCGTTGCCAGCGCCCCCTATCGTTTTCTCGCAAGACAACTGCGACAATACAGTGCCTATCAGTTACAACTCCGTGACAACCGGCCCATCGGACAACCAGCTAACAACCCGCACTTGGACGGCTGCCGACGACTGCGGCAACATCGTCACGGAAGTGCAGACCATTTTGATAACCAACGACAACATTGCCCCGCTCATCGCCAACGTGCCACCAGATGTCACCATCGAAGGGCCAATTGCGGATGCGCCTAGCCCCGCTGGCGTCACTGCCACCGATAACCTCGACCCAGACCCCACGCTCAACATGGTGGAGGAACGTTCAGGCGGGCTGTGTTGCTACACCATCACCCGCACCTGGACGGCTACCGACGACTTCGGCAACAGCAGCCAAGCTGTGCAGACCATCAGCGTGGTGGACACGCAAGCGCCCATCATCGTTGGCACAGTGGCCGATTTCACGGGAAGTTGCAGCCTGAACGACGTGCCGATGCCGCAACTCAGCGCCACCGACAATTGCACGGCCAACCTCACGGCTATTTTCAGTGCTGACACTACTCAGCTTGCCTGCGGTGTGCAAGTGGTGCGAAACTGGGCTTTCACAGACGAGTGCGGCAATTCGGCATTCGCTTCGCAAACAATCACGCTGGAGGATGCCGAAGCGCCCGTTTTTGACCCAGCGAGCGAGCCGTCATTGGATTTCTTCGCTTCGCAAAATACAACCGCAAACGGTGGTGCGAGCCTCACAGTTGGTGACGAAATCACTGCCAACGAGGCATGGAGCATTGGCAACCAGACCATGCCGAGCCTCGCTGGCTTGGTCACTGACAACTGCACGGCACCGGGCGACATCGTTTTCAAAGTGGCCAATATCTTCTCGGTCAACAACGGCTGCGAACAGGTTTGGTCGGTCGCCTTCGACGTGCTGGATGCTTGCGGAAATGTGGCCGCTGCGCCGTTCACAGTGACAGCAGCTTTCGTGGACGATGTAGCTCCAGCCTTTGCCAGCCTCCCGCAAGACCTGACTGTGAGCTGTGGAAATGTGCCAGCACCGCTCAGCTTGGCGGCTAACGACATGGGCGGCGGAGCTGTGAACATAGCGTTTGAGGAGGCCGTTGTTGGCACTGGATGCCCCAACGCCATCTTGCGCACTTGGACGGCCACCGATGCCTGCGGCAATTCGACCGTTGCGGAGCAAAGCATCACCGTCACGGACAGCGAAGCGCCGGTGATTGCCAACGTGCCTGCCAATGCCGTTGCCACTTGCGGCAACGTGCCGCCTGCCCCAGCCAACGTCGTTGCGACGGACAACTGCGGAGGCGTGGTTCCAGTGATTTTCAACGAAACCATCAGCGGCAGCGAGTGCAGTTACAGCATTCACCGCACTTGGATGGCCACCGATGCTTGCGGCAACTCAGCCGTGAGGCAACAGTACGTCTGGGTGGTGGACAACACCGCTCCGACCATCGCCGACAACTTGCCTGCTGTGCTCACTGTTTCGTGCGAAAATGGTCTGCCACCTGTGCCTATCATCGCTGTGAGCGACGACTGCGACGACTCCCCAACGGTGAGCTTCGTGGAGACAGTGCTGCCGGGCACTTCGTGCAGCTACTCGGTGCGGCGCACTTGGACGGTGAGCGACCACTGCGGCAACTCGAAAGTTGCGGAGCAAACCGTCCACGTGGTGGACAACACACTGCCAACGCTGGCCAACGTCCCAGCTGATTTGACGGTGAACTGCGGAGAAATACCAGCCGCACCGACCGTGACGGCAAACGACAACTGCGATTTGGCCACGGAACTAGTGTTCAAGGAGACGAACTTGCCGGGTTGCCCCGCCCAAATCGTGAGGACTTGGAAGGCAATTGACGACTGCGGCAACGAAGCGGAAGCTTCGCAAATCATCACCGTCGTTGACAATCAACCGCCTGTGCTGGCTGCTGCGCCAGCCAATTTGAGCGTGCACTGCGGCAGCGAAATACCAGCGGCAGCAATTCTCACAGCCACTGACAACTGCGGCGGCACGACCGTTTCGATGCAGGAAACAGTGCTCGGAACGGGCTGCGACCGAACCATCACCCGCACCTGGACGGCCACCGACGCTTGCGGTAACTCGGCTTCGGCTAGCCAAACCATCGAGGTGAGTGATGCAACGCCGCCCGTCTTGGCTGCCGCTCCCACCAACCTGAACCTGACTTGCAACGAGCCAATCCCGGCAGCGACTGCACTGGTCGCTACCGACAATTGCGACAGCGACGTGCAAGTGAATTTGGTGGAAACGACCACTGCGACAGCTTGCGGACAGGAAATACTGCGCATTTGGACGGCCACCGATGACTGTGGCAACAGCGTCTCGACCAGCCAACTCCTCAGCATCACCGACGGTGAGGCACCGACGGCCATTGAGCCAGTGGATTTGGAGGTGAACTGCGATGAACTGCCTGTGGCGGTGACGCCCGCTTTTGCAGACAATTGCGACGACGACCTGACCATTCAATTCACGGAAATAGCAACGCCGGTGGCTTGTGGCAAAAACCTGCTGCGCACTTGGACGGCTACCGACAATTGCGGCAATCGCACGGCGGTTGACCAAATCATACACGTGACGGACTTGGAGGCACCGGATTTGACCTTTGTCAACCCAGTGCTGGCGGGGCTTTCCAACGGCGACACATTGGTTTTGGGCTGCGGCAACGATTTGATTTTGAACAAGACGGACGTGCTCGCCACCGACAATTGCAGCAATGCGGAGGTGCAGCTGGACATGGTGTATTTCCATTACGGCAACTGCTCGACGGACGGCTACCTCGTGCTGGCCAAGTACAACTGGGTAGCCACGGACGAGTGCGGAAACGCCAGCGCCCTGACCTTGCACCTGAAAGTGGTGGACAAGGATGCACCAATTGTTGCGCCGATAGCTCCAGTGTTGGTGGCCAATTGCGGCGAAGCCGCCCCCAATTTCGAGCAGTTGGAAGTACTGGGCGATTGCAGCGAGGTGACGGTTGATTTTGCTTCGCAAGAAGTAGCCACGGCTTATGGCCACAACCTCGTGGGCACTTGGACAGCTACTGACATTTGTGGAAATGCCACGACCATCGAACAGACCATCCAAGTTTACAGCATCGGCGCTGCGCAACTACTCGGCGTTCCGGTAGATGTGAATGTGAACCTCGCCAATGGCGAGAGCATCCCGTCGGCGACGGTCACGGCCATTGACAATTGCAGCGGCGATGCTTTGGCTGTTGATTTCACGGAAAACATCAACCAGTTGGACGGTTGCAACGCCGTCATCGAGCGGACTTGGTCAGCAGTCGGGTTGAACGGCGTGACGGTCAGCGCGGTGCAAACCATCACCGTGACGGACCAAGTGCTGTTCGCCGCCAACGTCACCGCTGACTCCTGCAACCAAACCAACGGCCAAGTGGTGCTTTTGCCTGCCAACCTGCAATTTGCTTGGAGCGACGGCGAGACAGGTTCTGTGCGCAACCAATTGGCAGCAGGCACTTACACCGTGACGGCGACCAACGCCAACGGTTGTTCTGCAACAAGCACGGTAGAAGTCGAAGCGGCCTGCAATTGCAGTGCGGCAGTGGTGGAAGACGTGCGCAAGAACATCCCAGTATGTGGCGAGAACAAGGGTAAAGTGGTGATTAACTTGACACAAGACGAGGCCAATTATAGCTACGATTGGGTGCCCGACTTGGGCGTGCCGAGCATCGTGGGCAATACCCGGACGAACCTTCCGCCGGGGCATTACGAAGTGAACATCACCTACGCCAGCTTCGTGGATTGTGTCACGACCATCGAAGTAGAAGTTGAGGACGACTGCCCGGATTGTGGGCCGATATTCAACGAGGAGGAAACTACTTTGACGGGGCCTTCCGGGCCGACGGACATCTGTTTGCCCGTGCCTTTCAGCCTGTCAGCCCTGTACGACATCGAGGTTGATGGGCAAACGTTCACGGGCATGCTGGAGCCTTGCGATGCACGACCTGCGGTGGTTTACAATTATGGCGCAGTGACAGTCGGCGGCACCTACTCCATCGTTTGGCAGCACAGCGGAACGACCTTCTACACCTTGGTGGATGACATGGATGAACTCGCTGCGGCAATGAACAAGGTGAACCCGCTTGGCCTTTGGTTCAACGATTCAGCAACAAAAGAGCTGGTTTCACTGAATGCTGGCGGCAATTACGGTCAACTTTCCGTTCGTCACAATGCTACTGGGGTGGTATTCAGCTTGGCAGCTACGGCTACTATTTCCAATGCGGGCACGATGCTCACTTTGCAAACGGGCGGCCATGAGGTGAGCTATACCAACGCTGCCACTGGTTGCACGGATGAAATTTATGTGAATATCAATGAGGAGGTTGCGACGGCAATCGCCAAGCCGAAGGAGCCGGGTGTGGAGGTTCAAAACGTCATTTCACCAAATGGCGACGGCATTGATGACTATTTCAAAATTGATGGATTGGAAACACTCAGCGGCCATGAACTCACGGTGTTCGATGTGCTGGGCAGGGTAGTTTTCAGAACTAGAAATTATAGAAGCGATTGGGGTGGCTCTTGGGGCCAGAACAATTTGCCAGACGGGATTTATTTCTATTTGCTGGAGGATGGAAAAGGCAAGGCGTTCAATGGGGTTTTAAAGATTCGCAGATAATTTTAGACACTTTTATGTATCCTCTTTAGATTTTAAGGGTGGGGCGCAGTTGCCTCACCCTTTTTTGTGTTGCTGGACTGGAGTTGGGCGGTGTGTTAACCGTTCGGGCACTTCTTGCATCGCTTGCCTTTCTTGTGTTTTTTGCAACATTTTTTCTTGTCCTTCGACTGAACGACGGGCAACCAAAATGGCAGGTGGCGGTGAAAGTTGGTAGGTGTGCCGCCTTCTTCTTCGATGTGTTGCTGCTGCTTGCTCATGTGTTCTGCACTAATTTTGAGCAAAAGTAAATCAGCGATTTCAGATGTTTGTTAAATCAGTGTCATTATTTAGAAAAACTCTTGATAAGGGGTTGGAGTTGATACTTGGGCTTGATTTGACCCGCAAAGATCATGTCTGAAACGATTGTAAAACGAGTGACAAGATTTGCACACGGATGACACGGATTAGACACGGATAGCTTCTGTGAAAATCTGTGTCCAATCCGTGTCATCCGTGTGCTATTTAGGCTTGGGTGACAAAAACATGCTTTGAACCACATCGACATTTTACCTGCCATCCAAAACGTTTGGCTTAGTGTACAATCGAACAATCCCACTTACCTTTGCGGTCAAATAAAATCAAATTCAACATGCTACAGGAAGCAACCCACCTCGGCGCAGCCGAACTCATCGAACTCGAAGACAAGTATGGCGCACACAACTATCACCCATTGCCCGTGGTACTTTCAAGGGGCGAAGGCGTGTTCGTCTGGGACGTGGAAGGCAAACGCTACTACGATTTCCTTTCGGCATACTCGGCTGTGAACCAAGGCCACTGCCATCCTCGCATCATCGAGGCGCTGAAAACGCAGGCGGAGAAGCTGACCCTGACCTCCCGTGCATTTTACAACGACCAATTGGGCGTTTATGAAAAATTCGTGACCGAGTACTTCGGCTACGACCGGGTGTTGCCCATGAACACAGGCGTGGAAGCCGTGGAAACTGCCATGAAGCTCTGCAAGAAATGGGGCTACAAAGTCAAGGGCATTGAAGCGCACAACGCTAAAATCATCTTCGTGTCCGGCAACTTCCACGGGCGCACGCAGGCCATCATCTCCGCCAGCGTTGACCCCGGTGCTACTGCCGACTACGGCCCGTACCTGCCTGGCATCGAAATTATTCCTTACAATGACCTGAACGCCTTGGCAGCTGCGCTGAAAGACCCCAACGTGGCGGGTCTTTTGGTGGAGCCAATCCAGGGTGAGGCTGGCGTTTTCGTGCCAGACGACAACTACCTGCCAGAAGCTCGTCGCCTCTGCAAAGCGGCCAACGCCCTCTTCATCGCCGATGAGGTGCAGACGGGCATCGCCCGCACGGGGCGCCTACTGGCCACCTGCGGCAATTGCGACTGCGCCAAAAGCTGCGAGAACCGTTACGAAAGCCGACCGGACATCTTGATTTTGGGCAAGGCGATGTCTGGCGGTGTGTTTCCCGTCTCTGCCGTACTGGCAGATGACGAAATCATGCTGACCATCAAGCCGGGTGAGCACGGCAGCACGTTCGGGGGCAATCCATTGGCCTGCGCCGTAGCGATGGAAGCCCTGAAGGTGGTGGAGGAGGAAGGCTTGGCAGAAAATGCCATGCACCTCGGCAATTTGTTCCGGGAGCGGATGCGCCACATGATGGAGAAGACCGACCTCGTAACCCTCGTGCGGGGCAAGGGCCTCCTGAATGCCATCGTCATCAATGACGACGAAGACAGCCACACCGCTTGGGACATTTGTGTGAAGCTTGCTGAGAACGGACTTTTGGCGAAGCCTACCCACGGCAATATCATCCGCTTCGCACCGCCGCTGGTGATAACGGAAGAGCAGCTGCACGAGTGCTGCGATATTATTGAGAAAGTAGTGCTTGGGTTTGAACAACACTGATATACTGTCATTCAATAAAGCACAAGCAAAGCAAAAGCGCCAAATTCAATCGAATTTGGCGCTTTTCTTTTTACCAAAATCCCCATCTTCGCGCCTAAGTTTGTGTGCCATTGAGACGGAACTACCTATTTATTTGCTTATTGATTTGCTGTTTGCAGCATGACATATTCGCCCAACCAAGCTTGGACGAATATGCTTTCCGCTCCATGTCCCCCGCCGAGCGCCAATCCTACCTCTACGGCCTGAATACGGAATGGAAAGACTCCAGTTCGTTCATGGGCTGGTACCGCCCCATGCTTGCCATTGCTGAATCAGAAAAGGATAAAAGGACGATTTGGGCATTGCATTACGAGCATTTTAAGCAGCGGCATCATTTTCATGTTGTGGGTGATGATGTCATTGAATTGGAAACTAAACTGCTGAATGAGGCAAAAAAACTTGGGTTAGCGGAAGAGGCGGTAGTTGCGGAGCACTATGTGAACTTTGGAAAATACAACCACGAATTATTGTCATCTGAACAGCTTTACGTCCATATCCTGCTTGAATATGAACAGATGGACGAGTTGGGCTTTGAGAACTTCAAGCGATATGATATTGCCCGGCTGCTGTTCCATTCCGGTAGGTTCATGTTCCAGTTGGAGGATTATGAGAAGGCGTTGAAAATACTGTTGACCGCTGAAAAATATGTTGCGCCGACGGACAGGGACCTGCAAATTTGGATGTTTATCACGAACCATGTCCAAAGTATTTACCAGCGGCAAAAGCAATATGATTTAAGCATTCCCTATGCCAAGAAAATCATTGAAGTGACCAGTGACTGCCCCAGCCAAGACCCCAACCAGCTGTTGTTCTGCAAGACATGGCTCGGCATAGCCTCCATTGACATTGCTTCCATGTACTTGAGCCAGGGTAAATTCGAGGTAGGGGAGCGTTACGCCAACGAAGGTTATGCGCTGCTAAAAGTGCCCTTGGACGCCAACGAGCAACTGTTGCGGGCAGAGTACGACATGCTGCAAGTGCTTATTTCCATCAAATTGGAGCTGCATAAATTAGACGAGGCGGGGGCCTTGCTGCAACGTGCGGCGGTCATTGCTCCCATTTTGGACCAAAAAGAACAACCGGAATATTTCAAGCACGTCAAGTTTTACCAGTCCAACGCCCGTTACCATGAGATGAAGGGCAACTATGCCGTTGCCGTGCGCTACTCCAACTTCGCTAAGCCCTTGCAGGACAGTCTCGAACGCCGCAACGACGCCCGGACGCTCGAAAAAATACAGCAGCGCCTCGCAGCCGAAAAGTACGCCGAGCAACTGAAAATGGTGGAGAGCGAAAAGCAATTGCAAAAGATGCTGCGCAATGCGGCTATCGTCATCATGTTGTTGGTGGGGGCTTTGGCCTTTGGCAATTACCACCGTTTGCAGTACAAGCGCAAGCAGGCGATGGCGGAACTGGAGGCTGCCAAGGGCGAACTTAATTCCTTCACCCAAAGCCTCCGGGAAAAATCGGAACTAGCGGAGAACCTTCGCCTCGAACTCGAAAAACTCTCCCGCTCCGGCGAGCGCAGCGAATACCTGGAAAAACTTTCCCGCAGCACCATCCTCACCGAGGAGGATTGGTCACAGTTCCGCAGCATCTTTGAGAAGGTACACCCCAATTTTATCGAAGAAAAAAAGACACAGCACCCCGACCTCACCCAAGCCGAACTCCGCTACCTCGTGCTCGAAAAACTTCAACTCACCACCCACGAGATGGCCAATATGCTCGGCGTCTCCGATGGCACCATCCGCCAGACGAAGATGCGGATGAAAAGGAAGACAGAGAATTGAGAATGGAGAATTGGGGTCGCTTCCATTCTCCATTTTCCATTCTCCATTCATGTGTAACGTTTTTGTAACGCCCCTGTGACGGCATTGTAACGCCAGAAATTAGGCTTTTCCCGCCGCTGCTTGCTCCTTTGCAGCATCAATTTTATTGGAGCGATGGTCACACAATTTCACAGCATATCAATGAAAAAGCAGAGTCAAAAACGGACGGTAGCAACCTCGTTTGCGTTGCGTTACTGGCTGGTTTGGACGTTGTTGCTCGCCAGCATTGCCTACGGGTTTCACCGATACTTTGAGTACAGAAACCGTGAGCTTGACATGCGCATCGAAAAATTAAACAATTGAGCAGTACAAGTGGAAAGCAGTTGGGTTGCTCAATATCATTTTTTTACCATTCAAAACAACTATCATTATGGAAGGAGTAATCGCAGAAATCCGCCTTTGGGCATCCAATTTCGCACCACGTGGCTGGGCTTTTTGCCAAGGGCAAATATTGCCAATCGCACAAAACACCGCTCTGTTTTCCTTGCTCGGCACCACTTACGGCGGCAATGGCGTCAGCACTTTCGCCCTACCCGACCTGCGCAGCCGGGTGCCAGTGGGCGTGGGCCAAGGGTCCGGCTTGGGCAGCATCGTTCAAGGTGAAACGCTCGGCTCAGAGCATACCACCCTCACCATTGCCAACTTGCCCATGCACAGCCATCAGGTAAAAGTGAGCAACAAATTCTCAGGCGGCGACCACCCTGCCAACAAATACCTTGGTGCCAGTGCCTCTGACAAAGGTTTCTACAGCGACATCCCCGACGGCAGCGCTATGGCACCTGACGTTATCACCCCAGCCGGTGGCAGTCAGCCGTTCGACAATCACCAGCCGTCGCTTGGCATGCACTACATCATTTGTTTGCATGGAATTTTCCCCAGCAGGGATTGAGCAAAGCATTTCATCAAAAAACTGAATGCCGGGGCGGTCTGCATTTAAGCATAAAAGCTGCCGCCCCGGTTTTCCCCAAAAGACAAAAAAACGCTTAAAAAATACTTCCCACTTCCAATGGCTTCACCTCCCAGCGGCTGACCGCCTTGACTGTGTCATGCCCTGAAGTGAGCTTCTTACCTCTTTAGAATGAAAAAAATGCTACACCATTTCACGAAGTACACAATTTTGGTTTGCATGGTCGGTTGCTACCTTCTCTTGACAAACAATAGCCTTCTGGCAACTACCTACACCTTCAATGGAAGCAACAACACTGATTGGGCTACCGCCTCGAACTGGTCAACCAACGTCGTGCCCACGACCGTCATCCTCGTGAGCGGCGATGCCGTCGTCATCGCTGCCAATTGCACGATGAACGACGTGGTTATCACCTTCCCTTCAGGTGCCAGCTTCACCGTCAACAGTGGCAAGGCGCTCAGCCCCAGCCTAAATACTTATATCACCATCTCCTCCGGTGCGACGTTGACGGTGCAGGCGACCGGCTCGATTTACCAGGGGCGCATCACGAACAGTGGCACGATGGATATTTCGGGCAGTTATTCGGCATTTTACATGACCAATCAGTCGGGTGGGATTTTAAATATCCTATCCGGTGGCAGCTATACCTGCCCTGCCTGCGCCGAGTCATTTCAGGTAGGTGGGACTATCAATAACAGCGGCACAATGCATGTGGGCACAGGCAGCACTTGGCAGGGTACCATCAACAACAACGTTGGTGGCGTCATCACCGATGGCGGCAACGGTGCGCAGATACAACTCGGCGCATCCAGCACGATGAACAATTACGGCTCTTTCGTCAGCCGCACTGCTGGCACTTCGGGCACCTTCTACAACTACTCGACGGGCACGCTGACCATGCCTGGTACTTGCAATTTCGCGGTGAAAAACGGCTCGACATTCACCAACGACGGCACGGTAACGCTGCCCAGTTCCGACAACTTTTTCAACATCAATTCAGGTGGCACGGTGACGAACAATGCCACTTTCAAAGGCATCGGCACTATGGTCCAAAGTGGCAGCTTCAACAACAGCGGCGCTGCTAGCATTGCACCTGGCAACAGCCCCGGTACGCTCACCGTCAACGGTAATTTCACACTGGGCGGCACCCTTGACCTCGAAGCCAATGGCAAAACTGCTGACAGTTATGATGTCTTGGTCGTGAACGGAACTGCTTTTTTGGGAGGTGCCATCAAATTGAACGTTGGCGGCGGCTATGTCCCTGCAAACAACGACCAAATAACCGTACTGTCGGCCAATGCCATTAGTGGTACGTTCAGCAGCCAAAACCTGCCTGCAAATTGGTACGTCAACTATGTAGGCAATTCCGTGGTATTAACCTTTGGTGCACCACTGCCGGTTGAAATGGTCAGTTTCAAGGGGAAATTGCAGGATGATGCAGCGCAGCTGGAATGGCAAACTGCCGCTGAAATCAACAACCAAGGCTTCCACATCGAGCGTATGGTGGCGGACGGTGAACGTTGGGAAGAAATCGGTTTTGTGCCAGGCAGTGGCACTACCAACGAAACGCATGATTATTCCTTTTTGGATGAGAAACCGCTGCCCGGCTTGAATTACTACCGCCTTCGGCAAATTGATTACGATGGAAAGGAAGAGCTGTCGAAAATAGTGAGCGTAACATTGAAAAAACTGCACGATTTGTCCAATCTGAGGTTCTTTCCAAACCCTGTGAAGCGTGGGGAGCTGACGTTCGTACTGCCTGAAACTTTGACTGACAAGTTTAGGGTGCATTTGTTCAGTGCCACGGGAATGCTTGTTGGTGCAGCAACTTTTGGCAACGGAACAAACAAATTGGATGTCAGCAATTTGGCAGCAGGGATTTATACCTTGGAGATTTGGAACAGCTCGGAACGCATTGTCGAAAAGATAGTGGTACAAAAATGATTGGAACACGTCGGCAGGGTTAAAAGCCCTGTCGACATGCTAGCCGATTGAAATAGCGAGCGACTCGACGCTGCAAAAACACTAACTTTGCTGCTCTTCTCCGGGCAGCAAAACTGTTTGGGGAAACTAGGAAAACCACAGCATTTCCCTTTTCATGAGCACAAAGTCAGCATTCCCAATTCTAAATTTCCTCATTGTTTTCAATATTGGCTGTTCGATGCAGTCGCCATTGTCAGGAACTATCTACATGGGGGACAAGGGCGAATGGAAACCAATGGTCTATCTCATCGAACCCGGAAGCTGGGGCGGCATTGCTAGCAGTTTTGCCGGAACGGTGCTTGATTCGGCCACGATACAAGCGGATGGACAGTTTGCCTTCGCTGCCATGCCCAACGCACCCAAACCCAAGTTGCTCGAATTGGTGGTTCAACGGAACAATGGTGCCTTTTTCGCCAACAGGATGGACAACGAAAGTCCAACCACGTCCAATTATTTCCCCATTGTTTGGAAGAACGGAGAACCCATTTCCGTCGCAGCGGAGGCGGCCCAGTTTCAAAAGACTTTTTCCATAAAAAATCCTTCTACGGAGAATGCAGCCATGTTGCAGTTGCGGGATGTCCGGCAGGCGGCATTCGACCAGTTCCTTGCCGAGAAAACAGCCGAAGCACACGATGAATCGGCGTTGCTGGACGAAGAAAAAGCCCTCCAGTCATTCAAGCAGCCGATGATGCAATTTGCGGAAGCAACCCCGTACCTGCTGCCTGCCCTGACGGCCATCCGGTGGGTGAGTATCGAGAAGGATTACGAGCGGGTGCCTGAGTTCATCGTTTCGCAAGCCGAAAAATGGCAGGCGGCAGCACCCGATCACCCGTGGGTCAAGGAGTTGGCTGCAGTTGCTGATCGCAAAATTTTGCCCGTTTTGGTTGGGGACGACGTGCCTGATTATCCCATGCCGATGCTTTCGGGCGACACCATTCCGCTGCGACAATTGCTAGGAAAACGACTGACGGTGCTCGATCTCTGGGCCTCATGGTGCGGTCCTTGCCGCAAGGAAAACCGTAACTATCTGGTGCCGCTTTGGGATAAATACCATGCCGCAGGGTTCCAAATTGTCGGGTATGCCCTCGATGCTGACCACGGCACTTGGTCCAATGCCATCAAGAAAGACGGCGCAAACCGCTGGCTGCATGCCTCCGACCTAAATGGTGATGATGCCCCATTTTTCAAGGAGTTGCGATTGACCACCATCCCGTCCAATTTTTTGTTGGATGCTGATGGAAAGGTGGTAGCCAAAAACCTGCATGGTGAGGAATTGCAGGCGTTTTTGGAGCAATATTTCCAGTGAGATAAAATTAGGCGCAGAAATTTAGGCGCATGAATTGAGACGCACGGCCGTGCGTCTCTACTGGTTTATGATATTTTCTGCCGTTGTCGTTTTTGCGGGTGTGGTTGGAATAGAATCTGTCAGCGTGGAATCAACTTTTGGATGCCTGAGCCCGTAACAATCTAGCCTATCCAGCGTGATGCTGTCCATTTCAGGGAACCTGTTGGCCAACCATTTTTCGTATTTCTTGGCACTGTATGCCCGGTTGAGGAAGTTCGTGCAGATGGGCATGGCCGTACTGGAGCCTTGTCCAAGTCTCGTCTCGTTGAACCTCACTTGCGGGTGCTCGCCGCCCACCCATGCCCCAAAGGCGATGTCGGGGGTGAAGCCGAGGAACCAGCCGTCCCGGTTGTCGTTGGAGGTACCGGTCTTGGCACCGACGGGCACAGTTTGGTATTTGAAAAGGCTGCGGAATCGCTGGGCCGTGCCGCCTTGGCTGTCCACAACCTGCCTCAGGAAGTGAATCATCATGTCAGCGTGCATTTCGGACATGGCTGCTGCGAAGGATTTGGCTTTTGGCGCTGCGAAACCTTTGATGATTTCACCGTCTTTTGTCTCTACTTTGGTGATGTAGTGCAGCACGGGGTGCTTGCCCCGGTTGGCAATGGTGGCAAAAGCACCGACCATTTCTAGGAGCGTCAGGTCAACGCCGCCGAGCGCAATGCCAGCCTCTTTTGGGATGGGCGACTCAATGCCCATCCGCTTGGCCATTTGCCGCACGGAATCCACCTTCATCTCCAAAATCACCTGCACGGCGATGGTGTTGATGGAGCGCTTAAGGGCGTTCTCCATGTTGTAGTACCCGCCGTACTCATCATCCACGTTTTTTGGGGCCCAGTTGTCGAACTCTTCGTAGGTGATATGCTCGTTTGGCCAATACTTGCAAGGGTCAATGCCGCTTTCGAGGGCTTGGGCATAGAGGATGGGCTTGAAGGTGGAGCCTACTTGTCGCTTCGATTTCACGTGGTCGAACTTGGCATACTTGAAGTTTACGCCACCTACCCAAGCCAGTATTTCGCCCGTCTTGTGGTTGGCTGCCAAGAACCCAGCGTTCAGCAGCGAAAGGTAGTACTTGACAGAGTCCAATGGTGTCATCGTGGTGTCCACATCCTTACCTGTTTTCCAGTTTAGGATGGTCATTTTCACCGGAGTTTTCATGGCCTCGGCAATCTCCTTTTTGTCGGCCTTTCTCTCCCGCATGGTTCGCACCCGGTCGCAGTTGTCCACGTGTTGGTTGAGCAGGTTGTCGCTGCCGTATGCTTTGGCCGTAGGGTCTGCTTTGATGTGCTTGAAGTAGTTGCCCTGAATCCTGCGCATCTCCTCCTCGGCTGCCTTTTCTGCGAATTGCTGCAATTTGGAGTCAATGGTGGTGTAGATTTTCAAGCCGTCGGTGTAGAGGTTGTACGGGCTGCCGTCGGGTTTGGTTTGTTTTTCAAGTGCTTCTTCCAGTTGCAGGCGAAGGTGCTCCCGGAAATAGGTTCCAATGCCTTCGTTGTGCGTCCTGACTTTGTAGTCGAGCTTGAGTGGTATTTTTTGGAGCGTATCGAGTTCGGCTTTGTCCAAAAAGCCGTTCCGCTCCATCCTTGCCATCACGTCGTTGCGTCGCTCCAACGAACGCTCCGGGTTCCTGACCGGATGGTAGGCGGTGGTCGCTTTCAACATGCCCACGAGCAGGGCAGCCTGCTCCGTCTTCAGGTTTTTTGGCTCCGTGTTGAAGAAGCGGTTGGAGGCAGTTTTTATGCCAAAGACATTGCCGCTGAATGGGATGGTATTGAGGTAGAGCGCAATTATTTGCTCCTTGGAATAGGCTTTTTCGAGGCGGGTAGCGATGACCATTTCCCTCGCTTTGTTGATGGGCAGGCTCATCAGCCAGAATTCTTGACGGGGGTAGAGGTTCTTGGCCAATTGCTGCGAAATGGTGCTTCCTCCCCCTGCTTCATCATCTTGCATCAAAATGCTCTTGAAAAAGACCCTGCCCAGTGCCCGGTAATCAATGCCGCTGTGCTGGTAAAACCGCATGTCCTCCGCTGCAATCAGCGATTCCCGCAGGCACTCCGGTATTTCGTCCAAACCCGCAGGCAGGCGGTTCTCGAAATAGTAGCGGCCCAGCAGCACGCCATCGGCGGAGTAAACTTCGGAGGCCAGGTTGTGGTCAATGTTTTTCAGTGAGTCGGCAGTAGGGATATGCCCAAAGGCTCCATTGAACAGCAGCACGATGAACACGATGGCAGCAAAGCCAAAAAACGAAATGGCAACTCCCGCACCGACGAGCAGCTTGGCGAGAACGGGCTTTTGACTTGAGAATTGGCGGTACTGCTCTTGCCACTTTTTGGGGAGCGGATTGTATTTACTTAGCAGTTCCTTAATCTTGGCTAATGAGCGGTGTATTTGCATTTATTGCTTTGTTCGTTGGACTCAGTGAGACGGCTTGGCACTATTTTGTCACTTTTCTTTCGCCAGTATTTGACCTGATTGGGTTTTACCACATTTTTAAAAGCGGGCAATTTTACGGAAATAAGAAGGTTGTCGTTGCTTGATTTGTTTGCTATTTTGGTTTGATACCCCAATCCCGGCATAGTTTCAGCTAATTTTGCCCTCAAACAATGCGAAGTCTCATGAAATTCATTCCAGTATTTTTCCTGATTTGCCTTTTTGGGGTCAACACGCTCACCGCCCAGCAAGCCGACAACAGAACGCCCCCGCCCAATGACGCCAGCTTGAAGGAGCACCGCTTCAACCTCAACACCATCCTAAGCGTACAGCTGCCTACTACCTTGCCCGACTCGCTCAACGGCAAGACCTTTGGAAAAACATTTTCATTCCGATACACAAAGGTTGATTCTTCTTGGACCGTTGAAGTACACGAGCTGCGCAAAACCGTCGAGCGGGACTCCACTTTTGGCGGCAGTAGGTACTACCTACCGCTGGGCGATATTGACCTCAAAAACATAAAAGCCGTGACCGCACCTGACAGTAAATACGTCGCCGTCACCATTCCTGCCAAACCTGGCACTACCTTCCTTCACCAGCCCTTCGGCTACGAACCCGAACGCAGGGTAGCCGCCGTGACCATCGGTTGGTACGAAAAGCTGCAAGAGAAAACGCTGCTGCGAGCCCTTGAGGCGCTGCAAAAACTGCTGGGAGAGCTGGGTGGTTTTTAAGGAGGTTTAGAGGGTTTAGGAGGTTTAGAAGGTTTAGTTTGCCCTCAGCTTCCGCTACCCCCCTAAACCCTCTAAACTCCCTAAACCTCCTTATTAAAAAACTTACACTACTTTTGCGATGCACTGCGGGCTACTCCATCGCCTGTCCCTATGGGGGCGGGAGGAAAGTCCGGACAACGTAGAGCGCCGCACCACCTAACGGGTGGGACTCCCGTCAAAAGGAGGCCAGAAAGTGTCACAGAAAATTACCGCCCCTTCGGGGGTAAGGGTGAAAACGTGCGGTAAGAGCGCACGGCGTCCGTTGGCAACAGCGGACGGGGATAAACCTTGCGGGTTGAAATGTCATGTACACCGGTGATGCCCCGGCCTTCGGGTCGGGGTGGAAGGGCTGCTCGCCCGAGCCGGGGGGTAGGCAGCTAGAGGCTGGCCGTGAGGTCAGTCCCAGATAAATGATGGAGACCTAACTTGCGTGGGGTTACAGAATCCGGCTTATTGGTTCGCAGTGTATTTTTTAAGTAAAAGTTTAGAAGGTTTAGGTGGTTTAGAAGGTTTATTAATGGGACAAACCAAACCTTCTAAACCCTCTAAACTCCCTTTTCAGCCTTTCATCTCCACAATTCCCCGATTCGCCGACTACCGGATAACCATTCTGGCTAGTGCCTGTTTTTACTTTAAATTACCTATCAAGAATCGATAAGCCCCGTCCAACGCAACCCAAATTGCACCACAATTAAATTTCATCATGAGAACGTTCCTGATTATTTGCGCCGCAATTTTTTGCTTAACCCCCCAAGCCCAAGCCCAAGTTAAAGGCAAAATTATTGACGCTCAAACGGGCGAGCCATTGCCGTATGCAACCGTCAGTTTGTTTACCATCGCCGACAGCTTGTTGGTGGACGGCAGCATCACCGACGAGAACGGCGTTTTCGAGATTTCGGCAAAGCAGGGCAGCTATTTTGCCAAGGTGGAGTTCCTCGCCTACGAGCCAATGTTGATTGAGAAAATAGAAGTGAAAAAAGCACCGATTGACCTCGGCAGCATCCGCTTGAAGCAGGAGGCTACCCAGCTCGGTGAAGTGGTGGTGCAGGCCGAAAAAAGCACCATGCAGATGAGCCTCGACAAGCGGGTGTTCAACGTGGGCAAGGACTTGGCCAACGCCGGGGGCAATGCCGCCGAACTGCTCTCGAACATCCCCTCGGTGCAGGTGGATGTGGAAGGCAACGTGAGCCTGCGGGGCAGTGGCGGCGTGCGCATCTTGATTGACGGAAAGCCCAGCGGCCTTGTCAGCTTCAACGGGGCGGCAGGCTTGCAACAGTTGCAGGGCAACCTCATCGAACGGGTAGAAATCATCACCAATCCCGGTGCCCGCTACGAGGCCGAGGGCGTAGGCGGCATCATCAACATCATCCTAAAAAAAGACCAGCGCAACGGCTTCAACGGCGCCGTTGACCTCATCGTGGGGCAACCCGAAAACTACGGCGTGGCCCTGAACCTCAACTACCGCCATCAGCGCTTCAACTTCTTCGCCAACTACGGCATCAGCTACCGCAACTCGCCGGGCGATGGCTCCATTTACCAGCGCTCTTTTGCGGGCGACACAACCTTCATTTACAGACAGGACAACGAACGGGACAATCAAGTAATAGCCCACAACGCAAGGGCTGGCCTCGACTTTTATTTCAACCCAAATAACATCCTCACAGCTGCTTACACCCTGCGCCGCACCGATGGTGGCCGCCTGATGACCATCCGCTACCGGGATTATATTTTTGACGAAAACAACCTGACCTCCATCTACACCCGTGAGCAGGACGAACAAGAGACGGAGCCAAATTCGGAGTATTCGCTGTCGTACAAAAAGACGTTCAAGCGGCAGGGGCACGAGTTCGTTGCCGACCTTCGATTGCTCGATTACTGGGAGGAGAGCGACCAGGATTACACCGAGAAGTTCTACCTGCCCGATGGCTCGCCAAGCGGCAGGCCCGACCGCCTTCAAAGCTCCTACAACTACGAATCGGAGAAGCAGTACCTCTTTCAAGCCGACTACGTGCACCCATTTGCCAAAGAAGGCAAGTTCGAGTTGGGCATGCGCAGCTCGTTCCGGGACATGGACAACGACTACGAGGTGTCCGAGCTAAAGGACGGCACTTGGGAAATCTTGGATGGGCTGGACGACCGCTTTTTGTACGACGAAAACATCCATGCTGTTTATGGCATTGCGGGCAACAAAAACGGCAATTTCTCCTACCAGTTTGGCCTTCGGGCAGAGCTGACAGACCTGACCACAACGCTCGTGGAGGCCCAAGCCGTGAACAAGCAAAACTACCACAACCTGTTCCCCAGTGCCCACTTGACCTACGACCTGCCAAACGACAACGCCATGCAGGTGAGCTACAGCCGCCGGGTGCGCCGCCCCCGCTACAACGACCTCAGCCCGTTCGTCACTTTTTCCGACGAGCGCAACTACTGGAGCGGCAACCCCGACTTGCGCCCCGAATTCACGGATGCTTACGAGCTGGGCCATATCAAATACGTGGAGAAAGGCTCGATGTCTTCATCGCTGTACTACCGCCACACGTCGGGCAAAATCGACCGCATTCGCCGGGTGAATGACGATGGCACGGCCTTTACTCGCCCGGAAAACCTGACGACGGAAGATGCTTTTGGCGTGGAGTTTACCGCTGCTTACAACCCAACAAGTTGGTGGAAAATGGACGGCAACTTCAATTTCTTCCGGGCCATCACCGATGGCGGCAACTTGGGTGCCGACTTTGAGGCGGACACTTACAGCTGGTTCACCCGCCTCACATCGAGGTTCACTTTCTGGAAGAACACCGACCTGCAACTCCGTGGCAACTACGAGGCCAAGCAGCAGACCACACAGGGCTACCGCAAACCCAATTACTTTCTCGACATTGCCATAAGTAGGGACATCCTGAACAACAACGCCACCCTCACGCTCAACGTCAGTGACGTGTTCAACACCCGCCGCCACCGCCATGTATCGGAGGGCGAGACGTTCTACACCTACAACGACTTCCAGTGGCGCCGCCGTCAAGCCAACTTGACGTTCAGCTACCGCATACACCAGCAAAAGAAGAAGGAATCTAAGATGGATGAGGGTGGGGATTTTTAATCGCCAAGTTGAAAAATATTGCAGTTATTCATTCAGCTTTGCCAATTAAAAAAAACTTGCAGCCATGCTGGGTGTCTATCGAAGATTAAGAAAAACCTTGCTGGACGAGGGGCGTCTCCAAAAGTATTTGGTGTATGCTATCGGTGAAATCATCCTAGTTGTGGTGGGTATCCTCATTGCACTTGCCATCAACGACCGTCGGCATTCGAAACAAGATAGGCAAGATGAAAAAATCTACCTTTCGAGGTTGGTAGAGGACTTGAGCATGGACAATGTGGACATCAAAGAAGCCAATTTATTTGCATACAAACGCATCACCATCTCTACTTGGATACTCGAACATTTGGGCGATAGTTCTCTTAATTTCGAGCCAAAATCATTGCTAAAAAAAGCCGCCGAGGCAGCGCCGATTCACCAAAATTGGACGAAAGACAGCTTGGGGTTGGCAATTACAAGGCTGCTGAGTGCCCGTATTTTTGACCACAACGAAGTGACATTCCAAGAGATGATTTCCACCTCAAAAATACAAGTGATACAGGATTTGAGTTTGCGAACCGACATCAATCGGCATTATGTTGCTGCCAGAAAAGCACTGAACACCAACAACGATATCCTTTTGGCGCAGCAGAATCTGTTAAATGCCCTAAAGTCCAACGGCCTGACGCCGAGCACCATCGCAGCTACCCCCGGCCTCATTCAACAATTGAAGGGTAATCGTCAAATCGTAGCTGAACTCAATTATATCCGTGACATGGCAGTGCATCATTTGCACATCTTTGAGGAGCCCGAGCGTGGATTGTACGACAAAACTGCGGCGCTTATTCAAAAGATAAACGTTGCTTTGAAATAAAAACAATCTCAACTATGGACCAACGCATCATCAACCTCTACGACGAGTACACCCACAAGCCCCTGCCACGCAGGGAATTCCTCGAACGCCTCGCTAAGCTCACGGGCGGCATGGCAGCGGCGCTGGCCGTTTTACCCTTGATTGAAACAAGTTGCACCGCTGGCGCAAAAACGCAGGGTGACGACCTCCACACCGAGTACGTCACTTGGCAGGGCGTGAATGGCGAGATGAAGGGCTATTTGGCAAGGCCCAAAAAGAATAAAAAATACGCCGCCGTCGTGGTCATCCACGAGAACCGGGGGCTGAACGCCCATATTGAGGACGTGGCACGACGAGTTGCCAAGGCGGGCTACCTCGCCCTTGCCCCCAATGCCCTCGCTCCGCTCGGCGGCACGCCTGCCAACGAAGACGAGGCCCGGCAACTATTCACCACCTTGAAACCGGAAGAATCCCTCCAAAACTTTATCCGTGCCTTCGACTTTTTGGGAACAAGGGAAGACTGCAACGGCCATTACGGCTGCGTCGGCTTCTGCTGGGGCGGTGCTATGTCCAACAACCTGGCTGTGAACGTGCCCAACCTGCGGGCCGCCGTCGCCTTCTACGGTCGCCAACCCGAAGCTGCCGATGTGCCGAAAATCAAGGCCGCCGTGCAGTTGCACTACGCCGAAATGGACGAACGGGTAAACGCTGGCATGGCCGCTTACGAGGAGCAACTAAAAGCAGCGGGCATCCGCTACGAGCAGCACTTGTACGCTGGTGTGCAACATGCTTTCCACAACGACACCTCTACGGCGAGGTACAACGAAGCCGCTGCCAAACTGGCGTGGGAGCGGACGATGGCGTTTTTTGGGAAGCATCTTTGAGGGGGCTATTGGTTGTTGGCTGTTAGCTATTAGCTGTTGGTTGTTGGCAGTTAGCTGTTGGCCACCATTACAAACGGCCAATAGCCAATAGCCAATAGCCAAAAGCTAATAGCTTCCCCCACCGAACATCCCCGCCCCAATTCTTGTTGACATAGTACACACATGAGGATGAGCACCCATTTCATTCATCCAAAAACGAGTACTATGAACCTCCTGCAATTTTCAAGGCTTGCCTTGCCCATCCTATTTTGTGGCTATTTCATCACAGCCCATGCACAAGCCCCAACGCCCAACTACCCATTTTCTTGGAAAGAAACCTCGGACAAATGGTACATGCCCACGGCATACACCTACAAGCTGATGCCCGATGACCTTGCAGAAAAAAGTGGCCAAGCGGCCAGCAAGTCGAAGATGAACCACGGCCCGGTCTGCACCAACAACTGCAAGGAAACCACTGCTCCCGATGCCTGTACCGCAGCCTTGATTAGCGAAAAGTTGAAAGATGTGGAGCTGCCCGGCTTCAAACTGCCAAGCGGTTACAGCGGTGTGGAGTACGTAACTTTTGACGTGCAAAAAAGCGGAAAGGTAAGCAGCTACCAAGTGGTAAAACAGGCAGTAGTTTGCAAGCCCTGCATCCAAAAAGCGGTCAACTTGGTAGCCTCGATAGGCGAGTGGCACCCTGCCATCGATGATGGAATTTTCGTGAAAAGCACCGTGGTGGTGCCGGTGTATTTTAAGCAATAGTCATTTGAGGTGGTAGCTGTTGGTTGTTGGCTATTGGCTGTTAGTTGTTTCCCCCTTACCCTTAAAGGGCAATGTCATTAACTTAAGGGGTTGAAGACCACGAAGTGGTCAAATTTGAATAGCCCCGGATGAAATCCGGGGAGGACAAAGAAAGGTTCTGGCAACCCCAGATGGGTTGAATGTCAATGATTTACGATATTCAACCCCTCTGGGGTTGCCACGCCTGCCATTCCAAAATCCCCGCATTTTATGCGGGGCTATTCATGTGCGACCCTTTCAGGGTCTTAAGTTAATGACATTGCCCTTTAGGGCTGCGTTTGCTTGCGTAGCAAATGTCCAGCAAGGGTAAATGCCATGACCAACCACCAACCACCAACAACCAAAAAAAACGGTCAAGCGCAGCAGCACCCAACCGTTTCGTAAACCAAATAATTAACAATATGCCACGAAATACCAATCATTGCTACCCTCATCCCTCATCCCTCATCACTCATCACTCATCACTCATCTCTCATCACTCATCCCTCCCTCAAAACGCATTTGCCACCGTATCTACCACCGGGCCTTCTACGTCGCTTTTGAAGCCAATGATGCGTATATTGTTGGAACCGCTCGACAGTCCTGATAGCCTATAATTCTTGCCTGTGAATGCATCATGCATGACATAATTATCGCCTACTTTTAAATACACTTTGAACAAATCATTGCCACCTCGTGCGCCAATGGTGATGTCTGCTGTGCCAGGCAATGTTCCTATCGTAATACTTTTAATGGTAAAATTTGTCTGAGGTCTAGTTTCACTAGTTTCTTTGCTCAATTGAAAGCCGCTAAGGGATGCCGTATATCGGTCGCCATTGGCCACGCCAATCACATAGGCAGCCAATTGTACAAGCATTTGTCGCAATTCCAGTCTATGCTTATTGGTCAATTCACGGGTAGCTGCACTGCTGATGTTTTTAGCGACCATGGATGCTTCCAGCGCATCAATTTTAGCCTTAAAAACGACCATCGTAATAGGTGGCTCCGCAAAAATCGCTGCATTGGTAGTCATGCCAGTATGGCCTGACTTGGCATAAGTCAGCATATTCATTGCATTGGCATTAATGGGTGGAAGTACAATCTTGAAAATTTTGTAATTTGCCATTTGATATAAAATTTAGTGATTAAATACATTTTGTAAGATTGGTGAAGACCAATAGACACTTGTTGTAGCCATGTAGACAGTCTACACGGCATTTGGACATTCTACACGGCATTTCGACAATCTACGCAGTGTTTAGACTGTCTACACGACATTTAGACAGTCTACGCAGCATTTAGACTGTCTACATGGCGTTTCGACTATCTACACGACATTTAGACTGCCTACATATCTATCCGACAGTAAATGCTGTTTTTTGGCCATCAAAATCAAATGATTTAGAGGTTAACAATAAAAAAGAGACCATCAAGGGTCT